>NZ_NUMC01000220.1:0-275 GCF_002577655.1 Bacillus sp. AFS040349
TCCGCTCCATTCCACTATCCATTTAAAATAATATTTATCTGCATCAATCTACGAAAACAGCTTTTTAAAAGACAAAATTAAAACAAAAAAATCGTCCAATTTTGTATAATGAAGTTACCACACCACCTTATACAAGAAAGGAACGATTTTTTTATGAAATATGATCATATCTCTTTCGTTAATTATAACATGAATCAGTTAGTTCTTCCATTAGACCTTGAAATTCTCATCCCTCAAAATCATTTATCTATCATTGTTCACGAAGCTGTAGAAAA
>NZ_NUMC01000221.1:0-442 GCF_002577655.1 Bacillus sp. AFS040349
CATTACATTTCATTGAATCAGATGATTTATTTTAAAGCTAAGAAATTTTCCAAATGCGAGACCATATGTATGAGCAGCAATTAATGTTCCATATTTTTCGTGGGTCAGGCAAACTCTTGTTCATCTAGACAGTAGGCTGATTAATTATTGATGCTTCTTTCTTAACAAAACACCTAAGTGATTCTCTGTGCATATACTGTATCATTACTACAGGATTTTGATTAAATACAACTCTATCCATACATAAAATAATCAAGGAGAGGTTAATTTTGAAAATTCCAAAGACAGCCAAAGTTAGTATCCCCTTTCCATCCGTATGGGGGATTGATGCTTCTATTGCGGGGAGATCCATTATTAGAGGTATACTTACCATTGATTCCATTGTAGACAACAAAGTAGTAGGTACAGTTAATTTTCGTGGTATACCTATTCCGATTAATGG
>NZ_NUMC01000222.1:0-205 GCF_002577655.1 Bacillus sp. AFS040349
ATACCTATTCCGATTAATGGGTATTGGGACGAAAGCGTTAAACAAATAAGTTTCGATTCACCATATGCCTCCTTTTTTGGCAACTTGACAATATTTGATGAGACCGCTATAAGCATTCGGCATTTCATTTTAAGTGGACGGTTTATAATGAAACCTCCCTCTTTGCTGGCTGGTGAATACGGAAATTGGATTGCTACAACCTTTA
>NZ_NUMC01000223.1:0-261 GCF_002577655.1 Bacillus sp. AFS040349
ATTTCCGGGGATTGTGAAACCAAGCAGGCTATTTCTATAAGGAAGTATCAATATTTGTTTATCTAACTAGGCACGATCATCAAAGGGTTCCGAGTACATTTTAACGGAGATATACGCTAAACTCAGATTTAAAGCAAGGCTGTATTTTCCGAGAACACTTTATAAAAAACAACCTTAGTCAATCACCAACGAAGGTTGTTTTTATAAAGTCATGGTCTAATTAAAACAATTGCTGTCCCAGGAGCATACTTGAGACTGAAA
>NZ_NUMC01000224.1:0-268 GCF_002577655.1 Bacillus sp. AFS040349
ATTTCCGGGGATTGTGAAACAACGTACCTAACCAAGCAGGCTATTTCTATAAGGAAATATCAATATTTGTTTATCTAACTAGGCACGATCATCAAAGGGTTCCGAGTACATTTTAACGGAGGTATACGCTAAACTCAGATTTAAAGCAAGGCTGTATTTTTCGAGAACACTTTTAAAAAACAACCTTAGTCACAAAGGAAGGTTGTTTTTATAAAGTCATGGTCTAATTAAAACAATTGCTGTCCCAAGAGCATACTTGAGACTGAAA
>NZ_NUMC01000225.1:0-342 GCF_002577655.1 Bacillus sp. AFS040349
ATATACTGTAGATAAAGGCCTGTTTGCGGAACAAAAAATCCACTTTTATTGGATGGATTTTTTGAACAATATGTGAGTATATATGTTTTTGGCGAATAAATTATAAACCTCTCATAATAAAGCCCACTTCAAATCAAGAAAGAAGACTTGGATTAATCCAAGTCAGGCTGTCGAGAAACCTCGACAGCCATTACTCTTATTCATACACTTTATCTATTCACCGCGTTAATATAGTATAATATACATATAGAAAAACAAATTTAGGACGGTGGAAGATATGTTTAAACCTAAAAGGGAAACCCAAAATGAAGTTGAATTTGTTATGATTGAAGAATTAGTACC
>NZ_NUMC01000226.1:0-479 GCF_002577655.1 Bacillus sp. AFS040349
CCTCGGCACCAACGTTTTTTTCGCGCTAGCGAAAATAACTAACCTTATTTTTATAGATTAAATTTAGATTATTAGCGCCCGTAGCTCAATTGGATAGAGCGTTTGACTACGGATCAAAAGGTTAGGGGTTCGACTCCTCTCGGGCGCGCCATAACGGGAAGTAGCTCAGCTTGGTAGAGCACTTGGTTTGGGACCAAGGGGTCGCAGGTTCGAATCCTGTCTCCCCGACCATCAACTTAAAAATGGGGCCTTAGCTCAGCTGGGAGAGCGCCTGCTTTGCACGCAGGAGGTCAGCGGTTCGATCCCGCTAGGCTCCACCAAAACTTTTAAAAAAATATCTTGCTTTCTTAAAATGAGTGTGATATTATAATAAAGTTGCTTGATAAACAAATGATCTTTGAAAACTAAACAAAACCAAGCGTGCCAACGTTAATTTCGATTAACAAAAACGTACTATAAAGTACAAACTTTTATGAGCT
>NZ_NUMC01000227.1:0-205 GCF_002577655.1 Bacillus sp. AFS040349
ATACCTATTCCGATTAATGGATATTGGGACGAAAGCGCTAAACAAATAAGTTTCGATTCACCATATGCCTCCTTTTTTGGCAATTTGACAATATTTGATGAGACCGCTATAAGCATTCGGCATTTCGTTTTAAGTGGACGGTTTATCATGAAACCTCCCTCTTTACTGGCTGGTGAATACGGAACTTGGATTGCTACAACCTTTA
>NZ_NUMC01000228.1:0-281 GCF_002577655.1 Bacillus sp. AFS040349
ATGGTGGAGGGGGGCAGATTCGAACTGCCGAACCCTAAGGAGCGGATTTACAGTCCGCCGCGTTTAGCCACTTCGCTACCCCTCCATTTGTAAGAGTGCCGGCGAGAGGACTTGAACCCCCAACCTACTGATTACAAGTCAGTTGCTCTACCAGTTGAGCTACACCGGCATATGGAAAGTTTTTTTCGCTAGTGCGAAAAAAATATGGTGGAGGATGACGGGATCGAACCGCCGACCCCCTGCTTGTAAGGCAGGTGCTCTCCCAGCTGAGCTAATCCTCC
>NZ_NUMC01000229.1:0-544 GCF_002577655.1 Bacillus sp. AFS040349
ATCTTTTGACACTACCTTACCCTATTTATGTAAATCTACTTCCTCTTTAAGTCTATATTTCTTAACTAACCTATTATATTTTAATTCGGCCAATTGTAACTCTTGCTCTTCTGTAATTATGCTCTTCAGATTTTTATATTGAAGCCTATAAAGGGCAGTTATGACCACCACTTTCAATTTATCCTGTAATTCTTCTCGTAACTCTTCTTCTCTACTTTCATAAGGATTTTCTCGGTCTAACTCCGAATATCTTTTTAATAGCCACCTCTGCGCTTCATCAATCATTTCTTCAACCTTTTCAAATAAAATTTCAATCGCTTCAGTTGTATTTTCTGCTAAAAAGTCGTCAGTGTACGTTTGGCCATCAGTTCGATCAATGAGATAATTTCCCTTTTCACCCTTATAAAAACCAACGTAATCAAATTGGTTACCCACACCTACATTAAATAAGTTTTCCATATCTTCTTTTATTAATTTTTCCACACCTCATCCTCTCCTTTCATTTTGCCAATTTCTTGGCTTACATGTTTATGGCATTATAAAA
>NZ_NUMC01000022.1:0-23059 GCF_002577655.1 Bacillus sp. AFS040349
AACATTTATAGAGGGAGGGAGTTTTATGAAACCTTATCTCCAATTTGCAGGGATGATTATCATATCCACTGCTACAATGTTTATTTTCAAGTATTTCAGCACATTTCAATTTGACCATGTATTTTTTAGTGAAACAAGGGCATATATGGCATTATTAATGGGAGCTACTATGACTCTTATTATGTTAGCTTTTATGCGTAATATGTTAAAAAATCGCAAAGTGAATATTGGGATTGTAGTAGGGAGTTTGGTAGTGTTTTCCCTTTCCCTTTTCCTATTACGTAGCCAAACCCTTGTAGATGATACAGATTATATGGAAGCCATGATTCCCCATCATTCAATTGCAATATTAACTAGTGAACGTGCAGAAATAACTGACCCAAGGGTTCGAGAACTTGCTGATGAAATTATAGAAGCTCAACGTAAAGAAATTGATGAAATGCAGAGATTAATAGAAGACCTTGAAGATGAATAATAAGTTAATTCCAAGATATAAATGACTCCTATTACAGAAGGGGGTCATTTATACTAAGGGTGCCTATTGGTGTGATTTATGAATTACCTTTAATCTATTAATGTACATAATTCCCTTCACGATCGTTAAAACCATACCTGTACTACAACACTTTTTTAAATTGAGGGAGTTCTTCACTTATATCGTCTTCCCACTAATAATCTGATTATAATAACGACAGCCTGTCGGTTGTTCATCAACAATCTTTTACTATCAGGGTTTTATTAAGTAAGCGTAAATTTTGTAGAAGTGGATGGCATATTAAGAACAGGAAATTAATTTAGCTTCTAGAAAGCGTATTGATATAGACAACCTTTAAAGATGGCTTATTTGACAAAGACTTTCCATTAACACAGATAATAGGCACACACATGGAGGAATGATTACCAAACTTATTTATGCCAAATAGAAATATAAAGGTTTACATTACAAAGTTAGGGGATCAATGTGACAAACAGTAGATGTAGGGCTTATGACAAACCATTTATAAGTCCATAATGTCATTATCAAAAAGTTGGAGCGTTATGCTACAAGTACAGAAAATCAGTCATATAAAATAATTAATACTTACAGTTGATCCTTCTGTTACCTTACTGTCTATGGTACAGAGAATGAAGAGAAATATAAAAAATATTGGCCGGCTAAAAGTGAAAGTAACCAATTTACTAACGATTAGCGATAGTGTTGGAATAAGTTAAAGCCCAATTTCCTTTAAAGACGAGGGAATCGGGCTTTTTTAGTGAGAATGTTTAAAGTTTTATATCGCGGTTCCTGACGTTAGCTTTAATTAATCTTCGAATTGATATAGAGGTGTGCTTAAATATCTTTCTCCATTACTTGGAATAATAGCAATTACCTTTTTTCCTTGACCAAGCTTCTCGGCTACTTTCAAAGCAGCATAAATGGCAGCTCCTGAAGAAATTCCACCAAGAATCCCTTCTTCTTTAGCTACAAGACGCGAAGTTGCAAAGGCTTTTTCATTTTCTACTGTAATAATCTCATCATATATTTCTGTATTTAAAATATCGGGTATAAATCCAGCTCCGATTCCTTGAATCTTATGAGGTCCTGGCTTACCACCAGAAAGCACTGGAGAATTTACTGGCTCAACAGCTACATTATGTATTACTGGATATTTTTCCTTCAGCACCTGACCTGCCCCTGTCATCGTACCTCCTGTACCGATTCCAGAAACAAAGGCATCGATTCCCCCAATTTTTTCTGCCTGTATAAGAAGCTCTTGTCCAGTTGTATCTTGATGGATTTTTGGATTGGCAGGATTATTAAATTGTTGCGGCATAAAATACTGCAGATTTTCCTCCGATAACTCTTGGGCTTTACGAATTGCTCCCCCCATACCTTCTGGTCCAGGAGTTAAAACGAGCTCAGCACCATATGCACGGAGTAAATTTCTACGCTCTATACTCATGGTTTCTGGCATGACGATAATGGTTTTGTATCCTTTTGCTGCAGCTACCATAGCTAACCCAATTCCTGTATTTCCACTAGTTGGCTCAACAATCGTACCTCCAGGTTTCAATTTCCCTTCTTGTTCTGCAGCTTCAATCATGGCTATTGCAATACGATCCTTCACGCTGCTGCCTGGGTTAAAATATTCAAGCTTCAAATAGACATCTGCATGATCAGAATTCACGACACGATTTAGTTTAACAAGTGGAGTATCTCCAATAAGTTCTGCAATTGAGTTGGCTACTTTCATCAAAATCTCCTCCAAATTGTAGTATATTTTGTTGCTTCTCCTATAAAAATCTAGGCCTTTTATCAACATATAACTTTATCAGTCTAATTAATTTTCAAAAAAAGTCTCCATAATATGGAGACCATATAGGGGGTTAAAAAAACATCGTCCTAAAATAAATTATCTAGTATAAATGTGTAGAAATATTGAAGATCGTTTTTTGTCATAATTTCTTCACTTATTTAAGTTTGAATTATAGCTTCCTTCCGTTGCTTCAAAGTACACGAAAACTTAGTCTCTAGTGTTTTCTTACTGTTAACAGAAATCAGACTGAAAATGCTTTGATTTTTCATACTAAACACTACTTCTTTTCTAAATTGATATTTTCAGTATATTTTAACACCGGAACCATTGATGCTATGACCATCGTACAAAAAAAATGTCGAGAGGGACTCGACATTTTTAATCATTTAACGTATTCTACTATTTTAATAAAATTATTGAACAACGAGTGTTGCAGTCATATTTGCATGTCCTTGTCCACATGGGATGCTGCAATAGACTTTGTATTCACCCGGTTCTAACGTTACTTCTTGTTGTCCATCTTGCTGAATATTTATGTCCGTTCCTTCAATCGCAAGACCGTGGACCCCTTCTTCGCTTTTAAAGTTAAGGGTAACGGGTTCTCCAGCTTTAACCATATACTCCTCTTTATCAAACTCCCAGTTAACTGCTGAAATGTTGATTGCATTTGCAGCCGCATCACCATTATCTTCTGTTCCATCACCATCAGTGGTTCCTTCATCAGTTGTGCCTTCACCGTTTTCAGCACCTTGACCAGCATTTTCTTCCATCCCGGTATCTTGGTTGGTATCCTCTCCACCACTACAAGCAGCCAACACGAACATCATTGCCAAAAGAAGAAAAAGGAACAAGCTTTTTTGTTTCACTATAAACCCTCCATTATTTTAAGTTTAATTTTACAATATCATGAATGACATTATCTTTTTTGAATAAAATTGATTAAAAATTAGCAATTCCATGACAAATTAATGAACTTTATAGACTGGAGATCAAAATCAAAATGAAAATTAACCAATAAATCTTCTGTTTTAATCATAATTAAACCCTTTGCACAAAGTAAAATATCAATAACAATAACATCCGGTAGTTACACTATAGTTTATTCATATTTTGACAACATTCAAGATTTTCAATAGACCCTTCAAAAGGAAATTTTATGTTTTTTTGATTAATGTGAATATGCGTATACTTTCTACTATTCTTGTCCATCCTACAAATAATAGATTCATAGGAGGTCAAGAAATTGAAAACGTCACACAAGGACAATATGAAAATACTAATTGTTCTACCTATTCTAGTTATACTCATTTATTTTGGTAATCATGTTTTTGCTTCCTCCAAGGTAAAAAGTATCGAGTCTTTGATAAACTTACAACAACAGGAATAAATAAAGTGGACACAAATCATCTTCCAACAAAATGGAAATGTTTATCACCGTCAAAATAAAGACGAAATTCAGCGAATGAAAGAAAAGGTAGAACGTGAATTTCAAGTGACAATGACTTTTTCTAACGAGGAATCTGGACCCCGATCTGAAGGGGAAAGAAAGATATCTTCAAACACCGCTCTGCGTGTTGCCTTAATAGGACAAAAAGAGGAAGGCTCTGATCAAACTTTCCATACCTACTTTATGGCGGAAGTTTCCATAGACAGTCTCGACAACTGGCAGGATAATTATCAAAAATTTGAGTCCTATTTGGAAAAAATCGGTGTTAATCCGCAGATCAATGTTTCAGTTAATGGTAAAGTCAACCAAGTAATGTCACAAAAACAGTTGAACGCTTTTCTTCATGATATCATTTTAGATTTAAATGGGGAGGTAAATGAAGGTTTAATCGATGATACAGTTATCAGTCTATCTAGTTACTCTCCTCAATTAGATAGAAAAATTGAAACAACTAAAGGAAAAATTAATTTTCAGACAATGGCTTATGTTTAATAAAGAAAAAATGGAAACACTAGTTACAATAGGAACCCCTATTATTACAACTGATCATTAGCCGTAGACGAAATGAAAAAAATATAAATTTACATTAAAGTCCCTTGTCTTTGGCAGTCTCCATTATTTTCTATCAATTTTTCTTCGCTTTATTGGTATGCAATGGTGGACTAGTTGCTTATTTAGTTACTTGACTATGATCGCTTTTTCTGTACGGTAAGAAAAAAAACGGACCATTGTAATATAAACATGACAGTAATAAAAATAAGAAAGGGCTTTTGCAGCCAATTTCCATTGCCAATTCTGTAAAAAAAGAGAAAGAATGTGGTATGGATGACAATTAACATATATAAAATGCTGCTTTTTTGCTGGAGATAATCCCATGCGGGCTTACCCAAAAATTTAATTGCTTTTTTATTAGAAATCAGAGCCAATAATAAAACATAAATAAATCCTATTAATCCAATAAGATTCGCAAGGGTAAAGCCGGGATCAAAAAATAACTGGCCAGTTGCTTGATCTATTCCGGCAATCACCCTAATCAGCTGCCACTTAAACCAGCCGTCGAAAAGAATATAAACATGTACAAAAGCAGTAATAGCCGTCCAAATGCCCAGCTCACGTCTCCAAGACAAGTATCGATTAAATAATCGAATTAATCTGCTCAATGGTCCGATCATAAGAGTTACTACCAGTAATACTAAAGATACATCCGCAAACGCTCTGTTCCAGGCATGCATTGGATCCCATTCAGAACGACTTAAAAAAAATAAATAAACCAGCATAATTGAAGCAAAAGCAACCACAAAATGACGATCTAAGACCTTCATTAAGAAATCAATCTCCTTTTATAAGTATTTTTCAATACATAGTTCAATATTAAGTTGATCTATTATAGATTTAAAAAAACAATATGTATACTGTTGGTAATTAATATCAACTAATCTTCTTAGCCTATCCATTCTACCAGCACCCTTTGTAAAAGGGATTTCCATTAAACCTTCAGCTTGAAGGGCATGTGGTAGTACCTATATCTTAGGGCATGAAGATCACTTTATTGTTAAAGTACACCACTAAAAAGGACCGTGAACGGAAACGATTCATAATATACTTACAACATTATAAAATCTGTAGGAGGATTAAAATGGGCTGTTATAGCAGTAACTTTAAACCTAAAAAATCTAAAAAAAAGATTCCCAACAGGTTGTTTCTAAATCTTTTGGTGTATGACAATAGTTGGAGCAGCATTATTATCTAAAATTTTATAATAGGCTGTTTTTAAACCTTTGTGGTTTTTCATTTATATATGGGCGTATTAAAAACCCCCATTTTTAATTGTACTAATCTACAAGATCATTACCTATGTACTTAAAGGTAGTTACGTCTGCATATACAATCATATTGTTTGGTATGGATTTACTTTTTGTAGGAAAATCAATCAATATACCTCTTTTCCTTCATATGATTTATCATCAACTTGACTTATCATATTTTCATTCAGAGTAATTTTAGATACCTTCCCATCTTTCCAAGTACCATCAATTCGCTCTTTTTGTTGTGAGGACAGTTGCCCCCAAACTATTTCTCTGACATCATTTTTTCCGGCAACCTTATCGACTTGTTCTTTACCATTAACAGCACTTTAGTTATTATTACTTAATTGTCCATTCTGGCTGGAACAAGCGCTTAGTCCTAACAAAAGAGCTCCAGAAAGAATAATTAGAGTGACTTCCCCCTTATTTTGTTAGACGAACAATGTCTATATAAGTTCCAAAGCCAAGCTAAAATCCCCTTTATTTTATACACTTCAGTATATTTACAAATTGTATAATTCGGTTTTTGACAAGCCGAAATAATCCTTTGCTCCCCTGTTTTTGCTGTCTTGATCCACTACACCTGTAATTTCAAACGTCTCCTTGGATACGATTATATCAAGTTTTCACGTATGGTCTTACGAAAACAGCCTTATAATAAGAACTTTCATGGTTCTCAAAGAGATATTTTGATACAATTTCTTCTTTATGACAAAGTATTTCCTCTATTTGTTGTAAAAATTTCTTCTTTGATTCCATAAACATTTTAAAGCAACTTTCCATTCTATTGAGTATTTGTATAACAAACACTCCTTAAACGAACTTCCTAAATATATTCGACAAAAGCCCCTATGGTAAAGTGTGGAATTAATGGGGATTTAAATCCTCTCTATTGTGCAGACTGATAAATGGTAGATCAATAAGAAAGTGGTGTCATGAAATGAATTGGAGACCAAGATTACTTGTAGATATGTTGATCATATTTTCGGTTTCGTTCTCGACCATTGTGTATGAGGTATTTCTACCTCGCTTTTTTTCCGTCATATTAGACTATAATTTTGTCTTTTTAGTCATTTCTTTAGCTACTTTAGGTCTTGGTCTTGGAGGCTTTTTTACCTTCTATCTAAAAGACAAGTCCAAGTCATTTGGTTTAAAACATAGGATCATTGGAATGTATGCTACTTCCATCGTTGTCGTGGTCAATGGGATATATGTATTGCCTTATCAAGGTATTTGGTTTTATTCCCTACTTGCCTTAATTCCGTTTTTTCTCAGTGGATGGCTTATAGCCGGGATGATGCAAGAACATTATCGTGAAGTAAATCGTTTGTATTTTTCTGACTTGCTCGGGGCTGGTTTAGGAGCCGTTGGAGCAATTTTTTTGATGAATGAATTGAATCCGATTCGCACGATTTCCTTGTTATCCCTCTTGTTGTTTGCAACCTACTATCTGTTAAGTGTTCGAAAAATGCACTATGCTCTCAAGCTTTTCAACAGTTTGATGGGCATACTGCTTTTTCTCAATTTAATCAATCCTTTTGTTGAACATCTCGATTTTAAAGCATACAGCACGAGTCCCAATACCACGTTTTATGAGCAACCTGAAGCGAATATCGTATTTTCAGAATGGAATGCTTTTACCCGAACCGATGTATATGATGCCAATGACGGGGAACTCCTTTACATTACAATCGATGGAGGGGCTGTTTCACCCATATCTAAATACTCCGGTGATCTTAAAGATGTCGATTATTTACGCTCCACTACTAGTTTTCTTGCTTTTCAAAGCAAACCACATGGACGAGCTTTAATTATCGGGGCAGGTGGCGGACAAGAAGTACTGACAGCTCAAATGGCGGGTTATTCACACATCGAGGCGGTTGACATCAACCAGGCAAGTTTTCATGCAGTTAAAGAGACGAAAAACTTCTCTGGCAATCTATTCAATCAAGCTAACGTCAAACCTATTGTCTCGGATGGTCGAAACTATATTCAGAAAACGAAAAATCAATACGATCTGATTTACCTCTCTTTGGTGACAAAAAAATCGGAAAATGGCCTGGGATTAGCCTTAACGGAAAATTACACCTATACTCAAGAAGCTATTAAAGAGTACTTAAACAAACTTACAGAACGGGGAAGGCTTGCTTTTTTACTCCATGACGAGAAGGAACTAACTAAAATTTTGTTTTCAGTAACGAATATCCTTAAAGAACAAGGGATTTCTGAAGAGAATTTAAAAAATCATATGGCTGTCATCGGCACCTATCAACATTTAGGCCATGTTGTATGGGGAATGAATGGTACGCAGGTTACCCGTCCTTTGATCATTATTCAAAATAAGCCATTTTCACAAGCTGCAGCGACGGATTTACATACCCTCTCTCAGCAAATTCAACAGATTCCAGTTCATATTCCTTACGTTTACGATCAATTTCCATCTTTACAATCTTTGATGACAAATGAGTTAGTAAATGTGGATGCCAATCGCGATGATATGCCCTTTTTTTATCATCAAACCAATCAAATTCCCTGGAGTCTCGTGATCGTACTTCTTATGACTGTTTTCACCACCCTTTTTATATCCAAGAGAAGTGGCTTCCAGTGGGGGCATGTCATGTATTTTTCGGGACTTGCGATTGGATTTATGTTGATTGAGGTGACATTGGTACAACGTTTAATTCTTCCTTTAGGCCATCCAACGTTGTCTTTTGTCCTTGTACTAGGCGTTTTGCTGGTATCTGGAGGTCTTGGTAGTTTATTTTCTACAACTAGCTGGTTCATTCGTAGGAGATATGTTCCATTATTGATGGTCGGGATTATGGCGCTAGGAGCACATTTTATCATCAATTGGATAAATGATTATTCATCTTTTCTTACGCAGACAGAGATGATGTGGATAATAGGATTAATCTTGGTTCCCCTAGGTTTTTTTATGGGAATGCCGTTTCCTTTCGGTCTCAGTAAAATGAAACCTTTACAATTCGGGGCAAGTTTGGGACTGAATGGGATGATGACGGTTTCTGGATCCATACTTGCAGCCATCATTTCTTTGACATTTGGTTTCACAACCACCATGTTAATTGGTGCCCTCATATATGGATTTCTGTTTACCATGCAGCCAATGCTTAAATTAGGGTAAACAAATATCACTTAGACGTAAAATGAAAAATAGTAGCGTATTTAGGGTATCTCCAACATTTCGTAAAAAAGCTAAAGATTTATTTTAGTGAGCTAAAAAAAGTCAGATTTTCTAACTAGTTAAAATTCGAATGTATTTTAGAACTCGTTTACTTATTCATTGTTTAGAACTTTATTTGGTAAAATTCATCTAAAAGAGGCGTAAGAGGAGGTTTCAAATGGGATTAGTTATTATCTTTGGTATGGTGGCATTATTAGCTTGTTTCGGTGTTGTTCGATCTGTGAAAACTAAAAATCTGGCTACGGCAGGTGTGTTCGATTGGTTTGCTGTTATGACATTTCTGTACAACGGTTATCCTGCTGGTTAACAGGTAATAATGAAAAATTGGCATGGAAATCAAGGTGCATCGAAATCTTTACTGAATTTGATTCATAATGGTCTGGTATCCTATCTTAACAAGTTTTAGGCTCTTTCCAAAAGTATTCGCCGTAGACGGTTGTTTATTAGGACCTCCATTACTATCAAGGCTTCAGTTTAGTGAACGTTTTTCGCATTTAAGAATCTGAAACCCAAAATAGAGCAGGTCGATTCCCTTGATAAACAAGGGAAATCGATTTGTTCTAGAATAGTTGTATTTTATTATTGGTTGTATGACCTAGGAATACATACTAACAACCACATCCATCGTCATCTGGTTTCCAAGTAGTTTCTTTACCACTTACCGGGCTTGAATGAATTTTAAAAAATATTCCTCCTTATTTAAAGTCTCATTTTTTTAATAAAAAAACCCGTCCAAAGATAGTAAGGGGTTCCGTTATGGGAGGGAAAATCTAATTTCTCACCATAAATAACTACTCATTTAGTAGTTAAATTAACAATTGAAATAGCACAAAAAAGCATCGGTTTTAATGACCGATTCTTTTTAAGTGGTTATTCCTATTGACGTATAGAATTCGCTATCTCTAATAATATTTCTGGGTGTACTTGGTCTGAAACAGATTTATTGATATTTAAAATATACTGCCAACCGTTTTTTTCGAATACCAACAAATTAAATCCTCTAGCAATATTTGTACTATAAATTGCCTTATTCCCATCTTTAAGTTTGAAAGTTTGGTCGATATGTTCCTTCCTAATTGGTAATCCATATTTAACTGGCTTGACCATAATCATATAGTGGTTTTTCGGTTTATTTTTATGTCGGTATTCAATTTCAAATCCGTCATTTATGTCTCCATCTAAATCACTTAACCTTCCGAAACTGTGTGTAAATTCTAGTGGAGGTATTTGTACTGGCAGTGCAATATCCTTTTTAAAGTGGTCTTTACTTTCTTGCAATGCAGCATTCACTTCCTTAAAACCGATGTTAAAAAGTGATTGTTGAAATTCTTCACTTGTGTAGTGGGCTTCAGCTCCGTTTGAAATTGAGAAGGTAAGAACAATAAACAAGATGATTATTTTTAATATCTTGATAATAACCACATCCTTTAATTCTTTTTAGAAAACATAATTTGAGGGATACTTATCATAGTTCCTATGACAAAATTCAAGGTTTAGCTACGGAGTTGACGTTATATTTATACTTGAACGAGCAATTTCATTCTCACCTAATGCTTGCACTTCCAAATGGTCGTGCAAATGTTGAGGTATATTCCAAGTTAATGAGAAATTGTTGTCTTTGTCATCCTTTATGTCGTACCCAATAAGTTTTCTTTCATACCAAGTTTCAGTTCCTGTTGGGATTAACCAAAACACTACTGTTTCTGTGTTAAGAGCTTCAACATTGATTGTTATTTCTTTTGTACCCTCTGGAACCGTCACCCAATTATCCTTTTCGGGAATACCTGTATAAAACTTTACTATTTTCGGTGAAGGAGGAACATAATCTCTTTTAGCATATACAGGTAAATTTAACATTAGGCTTATTGCCAATAGTGTTTTTAATATCATTTAAACCACCTCAATAATAGCGTTCTCATAGGTGGGTAATATTATGAAGTTCCTTGGGCTGAACAAATATAGTTGCTTAAAGATTAATGTGAAAAACTTGCAGGATATTATTGGATTAAAAAATATGATAAGGGAATATTATCACCAAAAGAGTTGAGGTGAGTGTATGAAAAAGTTATTAATTCTTATTTTAGGTTTAATTTTATTCATCAATACTAGTTATAGTGCAAACGCTGAAGTATCAAAAGAAGGTAAGGTAAAGAAAGAGGTAGATGCTACATCTGAGGAAATTCTTCTCAAATTGGTCGAACCTAAGTTAAATAACATAATAACTGAAAAGTACGGAAAGGAAATGTCCTGGCACATTGAGAAGGCAAATCGAGTACACCTAATTTTAGACCACACAAAAAATCCTTCTGATGTATACTATAAAATGAGGTTAGCAGTTAGGTTGACTGATCCTGAAGTTGAGGGTCATCAATTTTTATTAGACTTTATTACTATCAGACTTGATAATCCAAGTTTCAGTTTTAAAAACAGATACAAAGAAACAAGCTCTGATATGAAGGTAAAGCTAATTAAGTATGAACAGTTGGGAAGAGAATAGGGCTAGCTAACCCTATTTTGGATAGGAATCCGAACCAATTACTACTTCTTCGTGAAAGGTTGTATCTTGAAACAAATCAAGAAGTTTAAGATAACCTAAATCCCAAATAGAACGAGTATCGTGCATCAGCGATGAACCCCAGCTAAGCAATTCTCCTCTACCTTCTTTATACTCTTGAAAACATTGCTTGAACGTCTTGCTTTTATCGACTTGGCTTATAAAATGGTGAGCATCTGATAGGCGAATTTCGTCTTTATAAACACGAGAAAAAGCAGTAATTAATGAACTATCTTTATCAGTGACAAAACGATTCTGATGCATTTACAAGTTGTTTGACAAGCCAAAGGTGAGCGATAGTCGTATAGGTAGAATTAACGTGTAGTCCCTCAACATATTTCCCTCTACGCTCATATTTCTTTAGTGCAGCTTTATACTCATTTTCAGTTTGTGTATCATTTGGTGTTGGAGGTTGCGGGAAATATGAACGGTCTTTAAAACGAGCATTTTTTCGGCAAAATTCATTTAAATGGTCTTCTTTTAAAAGGACAGTATCCAATTTGATTTCGTCTAGTTCAATATCCCAATCCTAAGCAACATCTGTTCGAAACATATATTGCGAATGTACATCTGCGGTAACAACGATATGGGTGGGAAATTGAGACTCTTCTACATCATCAAATTCCCTGCCTCCTTGACCTTTTTTTCGCACGTTGTTCAAGCTATATATCATTTTATCGGTATTCAACCATATTTGTGGAAATTCCATTCGAGCAAGAGTAGCTTTTTCGTGACGTTCGAGAAACTCCAAACATCTTCGATATACCCCATTCTAATTTGTGATAGTAGGTACTTACGCCGATTTCAAGTTTCTCGCAAGTACGAGTTACAGGAGTTCTATTTAATAGGTCTCTTGTAAATGAAGGTAGAATGTCATTTCTCTTTTGATTATATGTTGTAAATTTGTTTTCTTTTTACAGGTTTTACACTGCCAAACTTGAGCACCTACTTTACTTTTTCCTTGTTTATAAAAGAGATTCGGTTCTCTAAAGGGAGTCGCATCTCCATTATCACAGTTTTCCTTATGGAATTGATAGTCTGGCTCCATATCTTTAATCGTGTCGATACGAACCAACCTTTTTATCTCCTCAGCAACTGACCAATTAGAGACAGGCATCGTAATGCATCCCCAAGTCATTCCTTTAATTGCACCCACTGGATCATCATTACATATAATGGATTGGCGTTCTCCTTTTCCACGTCCACTTAATCGATAACGGCTTGGTTTTGATTTAACCGATGTAAATTTCTCTTGTGGTAAACCGTGCCATTTACAATATGGGTTAGTGCAAAAATTATATTGAATTTGATGTTTTTCGCCATTTAAGGTAAAAGATACAGGACGATACAGCAGGTCATTATATCTTTTTGAGAATCTACTTGGATCCAATTCTACATATTGCAATACTCTATCAGAGATTTCACTTGAAGATAAAGGTATTTGAATTGCAACATCCTCCTCATCTTTCTTGGCTAAACGCTTTAATTGAGCCAACTATATCTCCTCCGTTTCCTCTATTCCAAGTTGTTTCAACAATCGTTTATTATTTCGTTTATTTTTTGCCCAAGTAACAAAGTCATCATCGGTTAGAAGATTCTTTAAAAATCTATCTACAACTTCACTTTCTGTGTATTCGCTGTACTCAGAAAAGGCTGCCACAATATTCCGTGTGTGCTCGGATATACGCCAATCAGGTATCTCTGCATTAAGGTTTTTAGGCTTAATATAGTTCCACTTCTTCATCTTTTTGACATCCTTTCTCCGAGTAGTTTTTACCAATAGAAATAGCAACCCAATTAGCATAACAATTTTACATAGGACAATAATTATTGTCCATTTGTTAATTTGACTGTTAATAGTACAGTTATTTCCATAGTAAATTGTCTATAAACCCTGATATATCAATAAAAAATTAAGACCAAATCGCTATGCGAAATGGTCTGCTAATTGACTTGCTATTTTGGATTTTCTCTCCCTAAACGGAACTCCTTACAAAGATAGACGAGTTTTTTGCTTTTATTCTGCCATTTTCTATGGCAATTTAGTTGTCAGTTAGCTGGTTTTTTTGAAAAAGCACCTCAAAACGGAACCCTTCACTCAATTGTTAAGGGCTTTTACTTTATCTTATTAATAGCCATAACCAGGGGAATATGATGATAGCCATAACTAGGATATCCACCGTAATTTCCAAAGTATAGTCTTTCCATTCCGTATCTCCCCTTATTTTGATTCGAGATAGTGTATGTGTCCATATTCCAAGGGGTATAGACCCTTGCCCAGTATTGTTGTAAGGATATCCTTGGTTTTGTTACCAATGACATCTAAAGTGTGTCAAATGAATATCCCTTTCTTATTCATAAATATATTCTTTTTTGAACAAGCTAACTAAGAAAACGATCTTTACAAGGAGGAAAACAAATGTTAAAAACAATTGACGTAGGGCTTATGGTTAACCACTTATCCGCACATGAAGGCGTTATCAAACGACTTGATCTTTATGTAAAGATCACTAAAAACCAACAATTATTAAATATATTGGGTCAACAAATTGGTACGATGAAAAATCATGTCCAAGTGATGAATATGCTTCTTGATCCAAATCATTCAAAACAAGTCACACTTCCACCTATCCCACAAAATGGGTTCCAAATAAACACTCAACAATCCATAATGGAAATAGGATTAGAGGATAAGGATATGGCACTTGATGCACATTTTACAGCCACCGCAATGGCCAATGATAATTTTATTTCTTCAACAAATATGAAGGACCCTCATGTAAAACACATTCATGTAGAAATGGCTATGCAACAATCCCAAATAGCTAAACAACATGAAATGTTAGGAGAACAAATGGGTTGGATGACTCATCCAAATGCAACGACTAACGAACAACAGCAAGCAATGAATCCCTTAAACAACCAAAGTTTTAATCCTTATCACCAAATTTCTAACAACGAACAGGCTCCATCTAGGTTTAATTAATTACTCCTATTAATAAGACTTGAGAGTAAATGATCAACTAAATTTTTTAATACTAAATGTTAGAGAGATTCAAAACGGAAATGTACGGTAAAAGTTTGCGACCTTAGTCACCTTCAAAGATAGGAGGATTCAAATGGAACAACATCATCATCAACACCAAGATATGCAACACCATCGAGTGCACATGGTCACTACAAAAAACGAAATTCAAATTACTCTTTCCTATCATGATCCCACTTTACAAATTCATCTAGAAGATGAAGAGGGGAACGCACCAGAATTACTATTAACTCATGAAAAATATATGCACGTAATTGTAGTCAGTAATGACTTACAAGAGTTTTATCATGTTCACCCAGAACAGAAAGATAAACACACATATGAGGTAAACCTTCCTCTGATCAGCAAGTCATATAAAGTTTTTATTGATATAAACCCAAACGAAAAGCAGTATCTTATTGAACCGAATTCATTAGATTTAAATAAATCTTCTCACACTCATTTTGACAATGATAATCTAAAGGTCAACACAGAAGGTAAAAAGGTTATTAATGGAAAAACGGTTGAACTAACTCATGATCCTTTTGAAGTTGGACAAGACGTTATGCTTCGTTTTGACTTCAAGGGGGATATCTCACCTGATCCTTATTTAGGTGCATTAGGACATGTCGTGATCATTGATGAAAAAGTAGAGAAGTTTATTCATGTTCACCCCATCTCTAATCATGAGACTGTCTTTGTTGCTCATTTTGAAGAAAAAGGTATATACAAACTTTGGGGAGAATTTAAATTTGGAGAAGAAGTGATCGCTTTTCCTTGGGTGATTGAAGTAATATAGGGGCAAAGTCAAGGGGCAATCATCATTGCACCTTGACTTTTTTCTTGAAAACACTTTCTTAAAATTAGACTAAAACATACTCCACACTATAGCTTCTAGTACTTCATCTCTTTTCCAAATCATATTACATGATCCCCTTCTAATTAGTTAATTCATCTCGATTTACCATACTTGGTGGCTGTTCCAACCATCCCTTATCGATCATTAAATTCGCCATGTCCTCTGCAAATACTAATAATCCCCCTAAAATTTTAAGATAATGTGCTCCTAAATCACGCCTTGAACTTACTCCTAAACTTGTTCAATAAAAACCTACACCACGATTGAGTAACGTTGATATATGAAACATCATTAGCTTGTCAGAAAAAACTGGAGATGTAGAATAAGTTACCATTGCATCCCATGCTTCAGAAGCAGGAAGGTCACTGGCTTGCAAAATAGAAGCAAATCTTTTAATATGTTGAGAAGCCAAATCTTTTCCTCTTAGCATAAATTGAATGACTTCTTTATGTTCAGCAACTTGACTAAAACCAATAAATGTTGCTTTTGCCAAACAATTCCTCTGATAATTTGTAAATAAATTTGTAATTTCGAATGTAGTCAATGGTCTACGCTCCCCAAACCATCCAGCCATAAAGCTTTGTTTGTGAACAAAATCAACCTTGTTTGGAGTAGGAATATAAAGGGATCTAATAAACATTCCTTTGGCCAACATTACTTCCTTTGTCCGATTTAAAAGCTCCTTAGTTTCATCAATGCAATTGGAAAAATATCGAATAACATCCTGGTGTGCTGCTAACAGCAATGAAAGACTATATGAATCTAATCCTACACCACTCCATTGATGTAAATAGGATAGAATAATAATTATCTGTAAATAATTTAGGTGAGGACAAATTCACATCGTCTTCGGTGAATCCATATGGAATAGGATAATTTTGATTTTGAAAGATTATGGTTAGTTTTTGAATTATGTTTTTGTGATAACTCTAATGCAAAGTCTATTAAGGTACTTATTTCCGCATCTTCTACCGTTTTTTTAAAATATAAAAGCATACATACTGTCTTTCATGTAATTGGACCATAACTGTGAAATCTCACCTGAAGTCAGTTTTTTGTTATTTTCAGTCAACCTTAATACCTCCTTTTTATTTGTTTGCCAATTTGTCACGATTTTCTGAAAGTGATGGTTCCTCTAACCAACCATTCATATATTTGATCTATCTTCTGCGAATTTTACAATTTCTATTAAGGTATTTAATTAATGAAAAGGAAATTTTCATAGGTTATTTCCTACAAAATTTATCTAATTTTCTTTACTGATGGTATAAATAGGTTGTTTAGGAACAGAACTAATACATATTAAGGAAGGGGCAGAGATAATCACATGCTATTTATATTTTTTGCATTATTCACCCTAAATTTAATAGCTATTTTTATACCAAAAAGACTTAGTAAAGCCGAAATGTATATTACTTCTTTGTATTCCCTAGTATGGGGACATGTTATTGACATGGCCTTAGATTTTAAGCTTACATTATATTATTATTTCGATAAAAGTATCCAGTGGTCTGATTTCCTAGTTCCTTTTCTTATTTATCCTGCAATCACCATATTATTTCTAAATTATTATCCTTTTGAAAAAAGAAACAAATATAAAATTAGCTACATAATCGGATGGTCCATTTTTTCTGTTATTTTTGAATGGTTTTCTGAGCAAACTGACTTTTTCACCCATGTAAAATGGAAGCTGTGGCACTCTGCTTTCTTATATCCTTTCCTGTTCCTTATTCTTCTCTGGCATTTAAAGTTATGTAAAAACTTACTGCATAGATAAACTGCTTGTTCTTAATAATTATTAACACATCCAGACATGGTTTCTTTAGTCGTCTGTGGATGACATTCAGATTCAACATCATCTTTCTTAACAGCAATCCATTTTCCTCGTACGAATTGTACAGTTAATACCACCGCTCTAAAAGCAATGTCTATACCAATTGCAAGCCAGACACCGAGAAGTCCCCAACCAAGTTGAATTCCTAATAGATATACAAGTGATGTACGAATTGCCCACATTCCTACTGCTGTTAGATACATTGGAAATTTCGTATTATTCGCACCTTGGAATGCCCCCGTGAGAATGAGTAATAATGCCAAAAATGGTTGGAAAATTCCCGATACTTTTAAGGCTGTTCCGATACTTGTAATGACATCCTGATCATCTGTGAAAAAGCCCCCCGCCCAGCTTCCGAAAATAAAAAGGATAGCTCCTAATAAAGTCATCGAACCTACAGCAATCCATGTACACAGAGTTGCATATTTCTTTGCCTCATCTATGTTCCCTGCTCCAATTTGCTGTCCGACAAGAATGGTTGCAGCTGTAGCAAATCCATAACCAATCATATAGGAGAAAACCTCTACATTCCCTGCAATTTGGTGAGCTGCAAATACATTTGTTCCAAGAGTGACGACAAATCCGAAATATACAATTTGTCCGATTCTCATGACTAATCTTTCGCCAGCAGCCGGACCTCCAAGCGAAGTTAATTCCCATATATGTTGTTTATCCGGTTTCCAATAATCCCTTCGAAAAGAAAGGGTAGCAGAGCGATTTATATAATAAAGTAGAGCAAAACTTCCGATTACTCTTGCGAAAACAGTGGCTAACGCTGCTCCTACAATGCCCATCTCAGGAACTAGCCAAAATCCAAAAATTAAAATATAGTCTAATACAGCATTAACTACATTTATTAGAATACTGACTTTCATAGGAGCACGTGTATCTCCAGCTCCCCTTAAGATCGCACTTAATACAAACATTAATGACATAAATAGAGAAGGGATTGCGACAATTTTAAAGTAAATCTCCCCTGCCTCTAATACGTTTGCTTCAATTCCCATTAGTTTTAATAACGGCCCAGCAAAGAATAAAGTAATAATGCCGGTAGCTACGCCAAATAAAATAGCCAATATAATCGATTGTTGGGAAATATGTCGGGCTTTTTCTGGCTTATTTGCTCCTAAGAAATTTGAGATCCGAACATTAGCTGCAACACCAATGGCCATAAAAAGAGCAAAATAGATCGCCAGTACAGCATTTGTCACACCAATTGCTGAAACTTCAGCAAGTCCTATTTTTGAAACAAAGTAAGTATCAATAAAGCCGAGAATGGTCTGAAAAAAGTTTTCTATAACAGCCGGCATTGCGAGTACTAAAATGATCTTTATCTTTTCCTTTGTATTTTCTGCATACTGTATGTTTCCTTCATGTGTTTTCATCTTTACCTCCTCGGTTTCGTTATAATTTAAAAACTCCTTAATTAATTTGTGTTCATATTGCTAATGTATCCTTTTATAAAATCTTTAAACTTTTATTTACGGGGAATGAATAGTCTTTAAAAAAATCTTCATCTTTCTTTTACTTTGAGGTTGGAATGATAATGCATTTCCGAGCTAGAAACAATTATCACGTTGTGGGTTTGTAAATTTATTTAGAAGAATCCTTCCAATAAAGGGGCAAATTATAAAAGAAAAAAGGTCACTAATTTTTTATGTGTCTATTCGGTTAATTAAGGAGGAAGCCAACATGAAAAAATGGATATTTTTTGTTATAGTATCTTTCTCATTTTTTTAGCAGCTTGCCAATCAGCATCTTATCAAAATGAGAAACAACCACCCGAACAAGCAGAAGCGACTGCTAAAGAAGAGAACCTTGAAGGTAAAAAGGTGAATGAATTTACATTAACAGCAAAGGATATCCCATGGAAATTAACTTCTACAAAAACAATTGATGCTTGGACATTTAATGGACCGGTACCTGGTCAGCCCATTCGGGTTAAGCAAGGGGAAGCTGTAAGAGTGACATTAAAAAACGAAATAAATGAGCCAGTTAGCATCCACTGGCATGGTGTTCCTCTTTCCAATACAGAAGATGGAATACTGGGAGTCACTCAGGATGCTGTTCTTCCTGGAGAAGATTATAAATATGAGTTTGTTGCTTACACCCCTGGAACCTATTGGTATCACAGCCATCAAAATGGTGAAGAACAACTCGACAAGGGACTTTATGGAACCTTTATTGTCGAATCAGAAGATGATGCAAATTATGACCGGGATTATACACTTGTTTTAGACGAATCGCAATCTAATCCAAGTGAAATGCAAATGGGTGGTAATGATGAAGTAGACAATGATAAACAGAATGAAGGCAAAATAGAAAACAGCGATGACATGGAAAGCATGGAAGGTATGGAAATGAATCAAAATGATAAAGAATCTGAGGAGGAAAACAAAGGTTTTCCGAATAAAAATGGGTCTAACTCAATGATGGAAATGGACGATATGTTACTATAAACAGGAAGACATACGAAGATAAAGGTGAGAAAGGGCGACCGGGTTAAATTACGATTCTTAAATGCAGGTTATATCGTTCACCAAGTTCATATCCCTGTAAACTATAAAGTAACTCATGTTGATGGCCAACCGATCAATAAACCTAATGACCAAGGAGTAAATAAAGTATTGGAAGTAGTTCCTGGAGAAAGATACGATATTGAATTTGTAGCTACAGGTGAAGACTTCACGATTGATTGCCATGGGGATATGCCTGCTGCGAAAGACATGCAAATAGACGTTGATGACGAAGCAGGAAACAACAAAGTAACACATAGTTAAGACAGAGATCATCAATTTTGACAATTTTGGTAAGAGTACTACTTCATCACCATTCACATTAGATGATAAGTTTGAAGCTTATATTGGAGGCGGATACTAATTAATTAAGATAGTTAAGGAATAAAAGCATTAAAAAGGCAAAACACACAAAAAGGGAATAGCTTTTGCTAGTCACTTTTTGTGTGTGCTTTAATAATTTAAGAAGCCATTTTTCTGCAAGAATCCGCACACTCACGGCAGATTCTAGCACATTCTTGACAATGATCATCCTTAAATTTTTCACATTCAACCGCACATGCTTCACAAATATCCGCACAAAGCTGACAGTGTTGTTTTGAAAATCCACTGTTTCTAGCCATCAAAGCAACTGATTGTAAACAAATTTCAGCACAATCATTTAGCATTTGAAGGCATTTCATTCTTGCTTGTACATCAGGTTCTTGTAAGCAAGCCGTTGTACATTCCTCACAAGCTCTTGCACACTTTGCACAAGCTTCAATACAATGATCCATGTTTGTTGGTGAAGTCGACAATACACCCATTTTTATAAAACCTCCATATCATTTAATCGCTGTTATTATCTACCATTCACTTTTTCTTTATTCAACTGATCTACCCAATTGATTTATTTGAAAGTAAAAAAAGGATTATGGAAATTTTTTTCACTTTCAAAAGTCATATAAAAAAGGACTACCAAAGTGGGAAGGTAGTCAAAAGGACAAGCAAGGTCAAGAAGATGGTTTTCAAATTAATTCTATGCTGATGACCTAGAAAAATGTTTAAAAACAATCCTAATCAGATGGAAATAACAGGTAGTATTCAAATAAATGAAAAAGATTAAAATCTCAATATAAAAAGGATTTCTTGGTTAATTAGAAGTTCTTTTTTATTTGTTCATATAATTCAAGAAATAACTGGTATGCCCTTTGGATAAATAATACTATGTCGTCTCTCTTTGTTAGATGCCTAAGGGTGGTTTTTTGAAGAAAATCAGGGTAATCCGTAATAATCCCTTCTACATTATATTTTGAGACCATATGATAAGATTCTATATTATTAATAGTCCAAATGAAGCATTTGAATCCTTGCCGTTTTAAAAGGCTAATAAAATGAGAATCGGTTACTAAAAAATTTAGATTAATGTACTGGCAAAAAGAAGAATATTTATGAATTTCTTCATTAGAAGGCATAGATGTTACTAACACTCCTGTTGATATATTGGGGAGTAATCGATGAAATCGTTGAATTGAATTGAGATCAAACGATTGAACAATGAGTGAATTGTGATTGTGTAATCCCCTTTTTTTTATTAGAGAAACGAGTTTACTTTCGATTCCTGGATACAGATGCGGGTCTTTTAATTCTAAAAGAATCCCAATTTTATTTTCATAACGGTTCAACACTTCATTCAATGTCGGAATTTTCTCGCCGGAAAAGGAATGATGAAACCAACTACCTGCACCAAATTTTTTAATTTCTTTTAATGAAAAATCTTTTACAAATCCTTTTCCATTAGTGGTTCTGCTAATAGTAGAGTCATGGATGACAATTAATTCCTTATCTTTCGTCATTTGAATATCCAATTCAACAAAATCTGCATTTTGAGCTAAAGCTTTTTCAAAGGCTGCCATTGTATTTTCCGGTGCATATCCTGAAGCACCTCGATGAGCAATAACAGAAATGGGGTTTTTTTTGTTTGTATCAAGGTTTTCTTCAAATAGCATGACAATAATAATTAACACGTATACAAATGCAACGAACAGCATATTTGTTCCCCCGACCTAAAAACACCTGTAATTTAATTTATGCTATTGTTATAGGGTGGTTAAAGTTACTATCAAAAACTTATAATGTATTTTTTTGTTGAGAGGTCTGAAAAGCTTAATAAAATGTAGGAGCTGTTGACGTTTTATCTTTTAAAATTCCATTTTTCTTTTATGATAGCCCTTCAACTTCCTTATCCCACAATATATTTATTACGATTGACCTCCTACTATTTAAACTTGTGTAAAAACGGGCCACGTCTTGTACATCGAAGATTTCATATTGATTGACTACTATTTACAAACTTTTTGCCTAAAATCTTAATATTTCAGACACATAAAAAACAACCCAATTATTATTCTTATCAGCTTATCCCTATACGTGTAAGTAGTTAAATCATATATTAATAAATAATAGTTTTAAAATATTGGAAAAAGGATGGTATTTATGCCTTGTATTGTCGGTGGCCCTATCAAATTTAATAGTATAAGTGGAGGAGTTATAAATTTTGGTGATTCATTCAATATTTCCCCGAAAAACATTGATAAAGCTATTTCCGGAGCAGGTGGCGGTGGAGTTGGAGATTTTCAATTCGTTAATAGTGGAATAAGTATTACAATTGGTGTTGATCCTGATGTAACAGATCAAAATGTGACAGCAACTAACTAATTTAGAACTTAACCTAAAGTAAGTAAATAATTAACCACCCTTTATGTACATGTAGCTATAATAATAAGAAGAATAAACAACACTACAATTAAAGCGAATCCACCACCGTAGCCTACACCTGCTCCAGCAACTGCACCACTCATATATTTAACACCTCCATGTCCGTTTGTTATCAGTTTATGTGATTTAATTATTATCGAAATGGACAATATCCCATCTCTTATTACTTTAGGCTCAAAAGCAGTAAACCTGCCTAAAAGACAGGTTTACTAAGGAGGTTTATACAATATGAGTTTGATCAGACGGATGATGTTAGCTCTCGATACTCAATAATATGGAAAAGACAAACAAAATGCATAGACAGTTGTCTAGTAATTCCTCATAATATTTTCAAAACTTATTAGACTTCCACGAATGCCCTAGTATATGTGTCCTCTATGTTCTTAAGATCATTACATATGATGTTGTATACTCATTGGAAATGGGGGGATAACATTATGTCAATTGGTCATTATCATGCATTGTGTCAAAAATACAGGGGTAGAGCTGTTGAAATCAGAACCCGTGATGGGAGAATTCACAGAGGCATCATCCATCATGTTAGTAGCAACAGAGTTTATTTACAACCACTTGGGCGTCCTAGGAACCTAGGCGGCTTTAGTTATGGTTATTATGGTGGATATGGCTATGGTTGGGGCTGGGGCCTCGCGTTAGGTAGTATCGCTTCACTCGCCTTACTTCCACTATTCTTCTGGTAACATCTATATTCAACCTATCCGATAGGAAAAAGACGACTCCTTTTGTCGTCTTTTTCTGTGAAAAT
>NZ_NUMC01000230.1:0-575 GCF_002577655.1 Bacillus sp. AFS040349
TACTATATAGTACGTTTTTTGTTAATCAAAATTAACATTTGCACGCTTGGTTTTGTTCAGTTTTCAAAGAACTTCTCCCGCTTCATCAGAAGCGACTTTAATATAGTATCATGTTAACTTCTTTTTAGTCAACAACTTTTTAAAAGTTTTTCAAAAGATGTTTTCAGAGAAGCAAGTTGTCCTTTTTCAAAGACGAATACTAATATAACATCCTCTTCAAACCATGTCAACACAAAAAGAAAAACAAATGGATATCCCCACTTGTTTTTAAGTAATAATAAATGTTTTTATAACGATTAGTGCTGCTAACCCGGGGATTCCCAATATCCCAGAGATACTTGATGTTATTAGATTAATTGGAATATGTAAGTCTATGCTTGTACCAAATGCATTTACAAAAAATAATAATAGTGCTCCAATTATAATCTTAACAAACAGTTGACCGATCCATTGAATAGGTTTAATCGGTGCTCCGACAAACAATAGAATCAATACGAGTCCACCCAATATAGAAAAAACTATAATAGGATCCATTTCACCACTCCCTTTTATCCTCTCGTATTGTCAAAACTTCT
>NZ_NUMC01000023.1:0-87265 GCF_002577655.1 Bacillus sp. AFS040349
TAGACTTTTGGGTCAGCCCCATTTTTTTATTGAACGTTCTTGTTTAGACCTTGCTCTAACATTGTTAACATTTCTTTTTTATCTTCATTATTAGCATTTTGCCAAATCACTTCGAAAAGAACACCTAAGCCTGGTAGCATTTTTTCTTCACCGCTTTGTATAGCATCAACAATCGTGTCTTGTAATTGATCTTGCGAATTTCCTGAAACATTTGAGATAACTGCATGGCGTAGATTTAAATTCAATGTAGCACACTCCTTCTTTTTAGCTTTAATTATTTCTAGCTTCGTTCCTTGATGAGTAAAACTTATGTAAAGTATCAAGGCTTCTCCGCATTTAATTTTAGAATTTGTTAATTAGGTTAGAATTATGTATGATTGGAAAGAGAAAATGGAATTGTTATAAAAGGAGTATGAAAGTGGATCGAATAGAATCAGTCAAAAATCCAAGAGTAAAGCAATGGAAAAAATTACATACAAAAAAAGAACGTGAGGCAACCGGTACATTTCTGATTGAAGGGCTACATCTAGTTGAAGAGGCTTTAAAAACCAAAGAAATGATTAGGTTATTAATTGTTTCGGAAGATATGTCGCTTCCACCTCATTTAAATGTCGATAATTTAAACATAACACTTGTTAAAAAGGATGTTATGAAAGCAATAAGTGATACAGAAGCACCACAAGGACTAGCTGCTATATGTGAATTCCAACGAGAGCACTCTCCACAATCATGGAATAAAATTTTATTAATAGACAGTGTTCAAGATCCAGGAAACTTAGGTACAATCATACGTACTGCTGACGCGGCAGGAGTTGATGGGATAATATTAGGTGAAGGAACTGTTGATCATTATAATTCAAAGGTTATCCGTTCAAGTCAAGGTTCACTCTTTCATCTTCCAATTGCAAAAGGTAATTTAGAAGAATGGATCGATGTTTACACGGAAAAGGAAATTCCTACTTATGGTACTTCGTTGCAAAATGGGCAAAGTTATAAAGAAGTTGCTCCGGCAGAGAAATTCTGTCTGATAGTTGGTAATGAAGGTAGTGGAGTAAACGATAAATTATTACAAAAAACATCTAAAAATCTGTATATACCTATATATGGAGGGGCAGAATCGTTGAACGTGGCCATTGCAACAGGAATATTACTTTATCATTTACGTGGCTAGGCAGGTTGCGGGAACAAAAGAGTTTGATTATAATAAGATAGAAATTACATAAGCTTAAAAAACGATGACAGAGACTAGTACTTTACAGTTCGTCTACCCAGGGAGAAAATGCCTCGACTGAAAGCATTTTTTAGATTGAAGTAAATGAATTCACCTCTCGAGTTGACACTAGGACCGTATGGAATCGGTTTTGGAAGTAATGGTTTATCCGACCTCTCACCTCCAACATCCGATCTCTAGCACGTAAAGGTGTTCCGGTTTTTACCGTTATGGAAATGAAGTGAGTTGTACTAAGTATTTTTTTAGTATGACTAACAAGGGTGGTAACGCGAATTCAACTCGTCCCTTTTATGGGGCGAGTTTTTTATTTTGCAAAAAAAGCTACTAATACGCTTTTTAAATAAAGGAGGAAACAACATGCAGGAGCAATTAAAACAGCTTCAACAAGAAGCGCTTGAAAAAGTAGAACAAGCGCAGGATTTAAAAGCTTTAAATGATATTCGTGTCGCTTATTTAGGGAAAAAAGGTCCAATTACAGAAGTGTTACGAGGAATGGGTAAGCTTTCAGCTGAAGAACGTCCGGTAATGGGTGCGTTAGCAAATGAAGTAAGAGAAGCAATTGCTACGTCTATTTCTAGTAAGCAGGAGCATTTAGAACAGCTCGCTGTTGAGCAAAAGCTAGCAACAGAGACGATTGATGTGACGTTACCAGGTCGTCCTGTAAGAGTCGGAAATCATCACCCAATCACTGCTGTTATTGAAGAGATTGAAGATCTTTTCCTTGGAATGGGCTATCAAATTGCCGAGGGTCCAGAGGTTGAAACTGATTATTATAACTTCGAAGCTTTAAACCTGCCAAAAGGTCATCCAGCTCGTGATATGCAGGATTCTTTCTATATAACAGAAGAACTTCTTTTACGTACACATACCTCACCGGTTCAAGCAAGAACAATGCAAAAGCATGAGGGCAAGGGACCAGTTAAAATTATTTGTCCAGGTAAAGTGTTTCGACGTGATAACGATGATGCTACACACTCTCATCAATTTACACAAATTGAAGGACTTGTTATTGATGAAAACATTAGTATGAGTGATTTAAAAGGTACACTTGAAGTGTTTGCGAAGAAAATGTTTGGTGAAGAGCGTGAAATACGTCTGCGCCCTAGCTTTTTCCCATTTACAGAGCCATCTGTTGAAGTAGATGTATCTTGTTTCTTATGTGGAGGAAAAGGCTGTAACGTTTGTAAGAAAACAGGATGGATTGAAATGCTAGGAGCTGGAATGGTACATCCGAATGTATTAAAGATGGCTGGCTTTGATCCTGAAAAATATACTGGCTTTGCATTCGGGATCGGTGGAGAACGTATCGCCATGTTAAAGTACGGTATCGATGATATCCGTCATTTCTATACAGATGATGTACGATTCTTAAAACAATTTAAACGAGCGTAAATAGGAGGCTTAAAACATGTATGTTTCATATAAATGGTTAGCAGATTATGTTGATTTATCGGGCATTACACCAGATGAATTAGCAGAAAAAATCACACGCAGTGGTATTGAGGTTGAAGGTGTAGAGGTTTTAAATGAAGGCATGAAGGGTGTTGTTGTTGGTCATGTCGTAGAAAAAGAACAACATCCTGATGCGGATAAACTAAATAAATGTCAAGTGGATTTAGGAAACGGTGAAGTTGTCCAAATCATTTGTGGAGCTAAAAATGTTGATAAAGGACAAAAGGTTGCAGTTGCAACAGTAGGTGCTGTTTTACCTGGTAACTTTAAAATCAAAAAAGCCAAGCTTCGTGGAGAAGCGTCAAACGGAATGATTTGTTCATTACAAGAGCTAGGGATCGAAAGCAAGCTCGTAGCGAAGGAATATTCTGAAGGGATTTTTGTTTTCCCTAATGATGCAGAAGTTGGAAAAGATGCTTTAGAACAATTAAACCTTGATGATGCTGTACTTGAGTTAGGATTAACACCAAATCGTGCTGATGCCCTTAGCATGTTAGGGGTAGCACACGAAGTTGCAGCGATATTAAATCGTGAAGTGAAGTATCCGGAAATTTCTTATGAAAGCTCATCAGAGACAGCTTCAAATTATGTTCAAGTCAATGTAGAAGCAACTGACGATAATCCTTTATATATCGCAAAAGTAATGAAAAATGTCACGATTGCTCCTTCTCCGTTATGGATGCAATCACGTTTAATGGCAGCTGGAATTCGCCCTCATAATAATGTAGTTGATATTACAAACTTCGTACTATTAGAATACGGCCAGCCTCTTCATGCTTTTGACTATGACCGTTTAGGATCTAAGGAAATCTTGGTTCGTCGTGCAAAAGACGGAGAGAAAATTGTTACACTTGATGATCAAGAACGAACACTAACTTCAGAACATTTAGTGATCACAAATGGTACAGAGCCTGTTGCATTAGCTGGAGTAATGGGTGGAGCGAATTCAGAAGTACAATCTGATACAAAAACAATTCTTTTAGAGTCTGCTTTGTTTAATGGCCAACGTATTCGCACAGCTTCAAAAGATCATGGATTAAGAAGTGAAGCAAGTGCACGATATGAAAAAGGAGTTGACCCTAATCGTGTTCCTGCAGCTGCGGAGCGTGCGGCACAATTAATTTCTTTATATGCTGGTGGAGAAGTGCTAGAAGGAGCAGTAGAGGTTAGATCTACAACTTTTGAACCTGCTGTTGTAAAAACAACAGTTGAAAAAGTAAACAGAGTGCTTGGTATGAACATTTCAGCGGAAGAAATGAAGAGTATTTTTGAACGACTTCAATTTGGGGTGGAACTAGATAACTCTACAATCATTGTAACTGTACCTACTCGTCGTGGTGATCTAACAATTGAAGAAGATCTAGTAGAAGAAGTAGCAAGACTTTATGGTTATGATAATATCCCAACAACATTAACTGTTGGTCAAGCGATTCCAGGTAAATTAACTGATTACCAGGAAAAACGTCGCAAAGTTCGCCGTTATCTAGAGGGTACAGGATTATATCAAGCCATTACTTATTCACTAACTAGTGAAGAAAAGGCACCTAAATATGCTCTTGAAGCATCTGAACTAACTAAGCTTGCTCTACCAATGAGTGAGGAAAGAAGCGTATTACGTCTAAGTCTTCTTCCACATCTTTTAGATGCGTTACGATACAATTTGGCTCGACAAATTGATCAAGTGGCACTATATGAAATTGGATCAGTATTCCTTTCACAAGGAAAAGATGTTCAGCCGCTTGAAAAAGAACGTTTATCAGGAGCTGTTACTGGCCTATGGCACTCACACTCATGGCAGGGTGAGAAAAAGCCTGTTGATTTTTATGTTGTAAAAGGAATAATTGATGGTCTTGTTGATTTATTAGGCTTATCAGATGTGATTGAATATAAACAATCTAAACGAGAAGGCATGCATCCAGGACGTACTGCCGAAATATTCCTTGGAGAAAAGCTTGTTGGTTTCGTCGGTCAAGTGCATCCAACTGTTCAAAAGGAACTAGATCTTACAGAAACATATGTGTTTGAACTTTCATTAGTTGATCTTTTAACAGCAGATGTAGAAGAAACTCGTTTTGAAGTCATTCCTCGCTATCCTTCTATCACTAGAGACATTGCACTTGTTGTAAACAAAGATGTTATTGTTGGTGATATTGAAAAGGTAATTAAAGAAGCTGGAGGAAAAATGCTGAGAGATGTGGCTGTTTTTGACCTTTATGAAGGCGATCGTCTTGAAGAAGGGAAAAAATCAGTGGCATTCTCATTACGTTACTTCGATCCTGAACGTACGTTAACAGATGAAGACGTATCAAAGGCGCACGAAAAAGTATTAAAAGCTGTAGAAGAGAAAACTGGAGCAACATTAAGAGGGTAAAATAAAAACGAATCACCGATTTGGTGATTCGTTTTTTGTGCTTCACTTGAATAGGCTTAGTGATTGGGTAGGTTTTTGTTGAAAATTGTCTAAAAGAAGATAAATTCTGAGAATCGAAGATAAACGGCCCGTAATCGAAGATAAATTCTGAGAATCGAGGATAAACGGTCCGTAATCGAAGATAAATTCTCAGAATCGAAGATAAACGGCCCGTAATCGAAGATAAATTCTGAGAATCGAGGATAAACGGTCCGGAATCGAAGACAAATCTTCAGGAATCGCCGATAAATTACCCGAAATCACAAATAAACCCGCTTATTCGTTTCTGAGAACCTTATTGTTCATCACCTTCTAGCTAGCTTTGCTGCTTTCTCGGTATTTGCAAAATGTTTTTTTGTAATAGTAGCTAAAAATTCTGGACCTTTCTTTTGAATGATTTTTGCAGCGGCAACGTCAACCTGTGCACCTGCACCTTTTGGGATGATAACACCCGCTTTTTCAGATAGCTTTTCGAATTCTTTAATAAAGGAGTATCTCGCAATAATAGATGCAGCTGCAACCGCTAGGTGAACACCTTCCGCCTTTGTTGAAAAATAGATATTTTCTATATACACTTTTTTCCCTTGAAGATACTTAAAATACACAGCTGGCTCTGCAAACTGATCAATTAAAAGTCCGTCTGGTTTTTCAGGATCAATCTTACTTAGTAGCTTGTTTATTGCTTGATTATGTAATAAAGCCTTCATTTTGCCCTGTGACATTCCTTGCTGTTGAAGCTCGTTATATTTTTCGTTATGAAGGATTAGCAAGCTATAAGGTATCGTTTTTATGAGGTCCCTTGCAATCTCACAGATTTGAGGATCTTTTAAGTTTTTAGAATCTTTAACACCGAGCTCCTGTAATAACTGCATTTGCTCTTTTCTAACGTATGCTGCTACTACCGTCATTGGTCCAAAAAAGTCTCCAGTTCCAACTTCATCTGAACCGATAATAGAGAGACTCGAAATATTGGAAGGTGGCTGAAAACCAGTTGGCGTTTTGCTTGCTGACGGACCTTTTTTAGCTGAAGGTGTAACCGTCCCCCATTTGGCTGCTTCCACTTCTGCTGAAGCTCCTTGAAAAAGAACCTTACCCGATTTGTACGCAGTTATTGTACATCCATTGGTTTTTGCTGAAAAAACAGCACCTTGGGGAGTTTTCTCTGTTCTATTGTTTTCATAATGTTTTTCCATTTGAGTGATCGTTGTCGAATTTACTTTAATGACTGAGTTGGCCATATGAAACATCCTTTCGTTTATATACTCTTTTAGAAAAGTAATGGCTAGCGATATTCTTCCCATATGATAAAGCTTCGTGTTATGATAAGAATTAGGATTTGCAGGAAATGGAGGATTTATCGTTGTCAAATCGCCCTAAGTCTAAAACAACAGTAGATATATATGGTCAACAATTTTCAATTATTGGGACTGAAAGCACAAGCCATATTCGAGCTGTTGCTGCAATGGTTGATGATAAAATGCGAGAGATTAATAGTAAAAACCCTTCTCTTGATATTAATAAATTAGCTGTTTTAACAGCAGTCAATGTTGTTCATGATTATTTAAAATTAAAAGAAGATTATGAAAAACTGGAGAAACAACTAATAGAAAAGGATTGAAGCTAAGAAATGCTAGATTTCGTATTATTTATTATTCTACTATTCGGGATACTAGTCGGCTTAAAACGCGGTTTTATCCTTCAATTTGTTCATTTGACAGGATTTATTATCGCATACATAGTAGCATACCAGTATTTTGATGATCTTGCACCCAAATTGAAACTGTGGGTACCATATCCCGCTACAAGTGATGGGCCAGCTATTCTCTCATTGTTAAATGGAGAGGATCTTGAAGGTGCCTATTATCGCGCTGTAGCATTTGTTATTTTATTTATAGGAACGAAAATTGTGATGCAAATTATCGGGACAATGCTTGATTTTGTTGCTCTGTTGCCGATATTAAAGCAATTAAATAGGTGGGCTGGTTCTATACTAGGTTTTTTGGAATCATACCTTGTTTTATTTATCTTACTTTTTATTGCTGCCTTAATTCCTATGGAACAGATACAAACGGCTTTAGATCAATCAGTATTAGCCAACTTAATCGTGAATCATACTCCTTACTTCTCAGATAAAGTTAATGAGCTTTGGATTCAATATATGTCCTAAAGAGACTGACTCAAAAGGGTAATCCCTCCATCACTCAGCAATTATGAGACCAGAGGATCTTGCCCTTGGTTTGAGTCAGTCTCTTTTGATATGTTATGAAATGGGTAAAAATTGTACTTTTTCTTTAATTATTTGTATCATTTTTAGAGAAGTGTTAGATATAGAGGTGAAAAAAATGGATATTCATAAAAAAGATGTTATTCGACTATTAGAAAATATAGCAGTATTAATGGAATTAAAAGGAGAAAATCCTTTTAAAATATCAGCATTTAGAAAAGCAGCAAATGCTTTAGAATCGGACGATCGAAGCTTGGCTCTTATTGATGACTTTACAAAGATAGCAGGAATTGGAAAAGGCACTTCAGCCGTGATTAAAGAATTCGTTGAGACAAAAAGATCAGAGGTTTTGGAGCAATTGCAAAAAGAGGTACCAGAAGGGTTGCTACCATTATTAAAGCTTCCGGGATTAGGTGGCAAAAAAATTGCCAAGCTATATAAAGAACTTAATATAGATAGTGTTGAGTCTTTAAAACGGGCTTGTGAAGAAAATAAAATCCAAGGATTAGCTGGCTTTGGGAAAAAGTCAGAAGAAAAAATAGTAGCGGCTATTGAGGAAATGGGCAATCGTCCTGAACGGTTACCATTGTCTTTCATGTTGCCAATAGCTGATGAAATTGAAGCGTATCTTGAAGAGTGTGAAGGAATTGAAAGTTACTCACGAGCAGGAAGTCTGCGTCGTATGAGAGAAACAATTAAAGATTTGGACTTTATTATTTCTACAAATGAACCTAGTAAGGTAAGAGATCAGCTCTTAGCTTTACCGAGATTGTCAGACACTATCGCGAGTGGAGATACGAAAGTTTCAGTTCAATTGCAATATGAATATGAAGTGAGTGTTGATTTTCGTTTAGTTAAGCCTGCAGAATTTGCTACAACCCTTCATCATTTTACGGGCTCAAAGGATCATAATGTAAGAATGAGGCAGCTTGCAAAAGAGCGTGGCGAAAAAATAAGTGAATATGGTGTAGAAAATATAGAAACAAATGAAATCAAAACGTTTCAAACTGAGGAAGAGTTTTATCAGTATTTTAACCTCCCACATTTTTCACCTGAAATTCGAGAAGATGGAACAGAGGTAGATTCGTTTGGTCATCGAACTCAGCTTATCTCATTAGAAGATATAAAGGGAGATCTTCATATGCACTCAACTTGGAGTGATGGTGCATTTACGATTAGGGAAATGGTAGAGGCTTGTCGTAAGAAGGGCTACAAATATATTGCTATTACTGATCATTCTCAATATTTAAAAGTAGCAAATGGTTTAACACCTGAAAGATTAAGAGCACAAAGAAAGGAAATTGATGCTCTGAATGAAGAATATGACGATATAACAATCCTTGCTGGAGTAGAAATGGATATACTTCCTGATGCTACATTAGATTATGATGATGAGCTATTAAAGGAAATGGACATTGTTATCGCTTCTATCCACTCTAGTTTTTCACAATCACAGGATGTTATTATGAAAAGATTAAAAACAGCTCTTGAAAATCATCACGTTGATATTATTGCACATCCAACCGGAAGAATTATTGGTAAACGTAAGGGATATGATGTGGATATTGATCTACTAATACAGCTTGCAAAAGAAACTGATACCGCGCTTGAATTAAACGCAAATCCTCATCGTTTGGACTTAAACTCAGAGTATGTAAGGAAAGCTCAAGAAGCTGGAGTGAAAATTGTGATTAATACTGATGCGCATAATATGGAAATGCTAGAAGATATGACAATAGGTATATCAACAGCTAAAAAAGGCTGGATTGAGAGTGAAAATGTTATTAACACTTGGGATCTTGACAGACTCAAATCATTTTTAAATAGACATTATAGTGAGTAACACTTTATACATTGTTTTTGTAAAAAGTCATGCCTACTAAAATAGTGGCATGTTTGTTCTAATTAGGAGGTAAACCACATTGCAGCAAAAAGTTTTACATGTGTTAGAGTTTGAAAAAGTAAAAGAACAACTAATAAAACATGCTTCCTCTTCTCTTGGAAAAGAGAAGGCAAAGGCACTTATTCCTTCAAGTGATTACCTGGATGTTGTCACCCTCCAAGAGCAAACAGATGAGGCTGCAAAGGTGCTCAGGCTGAAGGGAAACATACCATTAGGTGGACTTGTTGATGTAAGGTCAACAGTGAAAAGAGCGAAAATTGGCGGTATGTTAAGCTCGGTGGAATTAATAGAGGTTGCAGGAACTTTATATGCAGGACGTCAGATGAAGCGTTTTGTTGAAAAAATGGTAGAGGAAGAAATCGAATTAACACATTTGCCACAACTTGCAGAGCAGATTATTATTCTTCATGACTTAGAGAGAAATATTAATCAATGTATTGATGATAATGGTTATGTACTTGATAGTGCTAGTGTCACTTTAAAAGGAATCCGTCAACAATTAAGAACAAATGAAGCAAGAGTTAGAGATAAATTAGAATCAATGATCCGCTCGTCTTCTGCTTCTAAAATGTTATCAGATGCCATTATTACGATAAGAAATGACCGTTTTGTTTTACCAGTTAAGCAGGAATATCGAGCTTCGTATGGTGGGATTGTTCATGATCAATCCAGCTCTGGTGCGACGTTATTTATCGAGCCTCAAGCTATCGTAGAATTGAATAATGTTCTGCAGCAGGCTAAGGTAAAAGAAAAAGTAGAAATCGATCGAATTTTAACGCTTTTATCACAGGAAGTTGCTGAGCAGGGTGATGACATTTTACAAAATGTCAATTGCTTAGCAGACATGGATTTTATGTTTACAAAGGCTAAATATGCAAAGCAAATCAAAGGAACAAAGCCAGAAGTGAATCAAGATGGTGTTATTCGAATGTTAAAGGCTCGACATCCACTTTTACCTTTAGACGAAGTTGTTGCTAATGATATTGAATTAGGAACTGATTTCACAACAATCGTGATTACAGGACCAAATACAGGTGGTAAAACTGTTGCTTTGAAAACACTTGGATTATGTACACTTATGGCACAGGCTGGGTTACAAATTCCAGCACTAGATGGTTCAGAAGTGACTGTATTTAAAGCAGTATATGCTGATATTGGTGATGAGCAATCAATTGAGCAAAGTTTAAGTACGTTCTCCTCGCATATGGTGAATATTGTTGATATTCTTCAAAAAGCAGATGACCAAAGTCTTGTGTTGTTTGATGAGCTTGGAGCTGGAACGGATCCGCAAGAAGGGGCAGCGTTAGCGATTTCTATACTTGATGAAGTGTATAACAGAGGAGCAAGAGTTGTTGCAACAACTCATTATCCGGAATTGAAAGCATATGGCTACAATCGTCCAGGCGTGATTAATGCGAGTGTTGAGTTTGATATCACAACCTTAAGTCCGACGTATAAGCTTTTAATTGGTGTACCCGGTCGTAGTAACGCTTTTGAAATTTCTAAGCGATTAGGTTTACAAGAACAAATCATTAATATGGCAAGAGCACAAATGAGTGACGAAAGTAATGAAGTTGATACAATGATTGCTTCATTAGAAACAAGCAAAAAAACTGCTGAACATGAACGTGTTGAAGCCGAGAGATTTCGTCAAGAAGCTGAAAAGCTTCATAAAGAGCTTCAAAAACAAATCATTGAATTTAATGAGCAACGTGACGCCTTATATGAAAAAGCAGAACGTAGTGCCGCAGAAAAACTAGAAGAGGCAAACAAAGAAGCTGAACAAATTATTAGAGATTTAAGAAAGATGCGCAAAGAACAGCATGCTCAAGTTAAGGAGCATGAATTGATTGATGCAAAAAAACGACTGGAAGAAGCTCAGCCCCATTTTGTGAAAAGCAAAAAGGTAGAGAAAAAGCAGCCTGTTAAACAAGAGTTCTTGCCTGGTGATGAAGTAAAAGTGATTAGCTTTGACCAAAAGGGCCATCTTGTTGAAAAAGTGAGTGATAATGAATGGCAAGTGCAAATGGGAATTATGAAAATGAAGGTTAAAGAAGCAGATCTTCAATACATCAAACGTCCTAAGCAGGAAGTACAAGCAAAGCCACTAGCTGCTGTAAAAGGGAAAGATTATCACGTCTCGCTTGAATTGGATTTACGTGGAGAACGGTATGAAAATGCCTTATTGAGAGTAGAAAAGTACCTGGATGACGCGGTTTTAGCGGGGTATCCAAGAGTTTCCATTATCCACGGAAAAGGAACAGGCGCGCTGAGAACAGGTGTTAAGGAGCTATTAAAGAATCACCGCAGCGTGAAAAATACACGATTTGGAGAAGCCGGAGAAGGCGGTACAGGAGTTACTATTGTAGAACTCAAATAGTGGGGAGAAGATAATATGAATACATTTTGGGAAAATGAGCTTGTTCAAATTGCTGCCTACTATAGTGTTGTTGTTTTATGTATCATTGTATTTTTGACCATATTTGAACTCGTTACGAAATATAAAAACTGGGAAGAAATTCAAAATGGTAATTTTGCCGTTGCAATGGCTACTGGTGGGAAAATTTTTGGGATTGCCAATATCTTTCGATTTTCTATTAATCAACATGATAGCTTATTGGAAATGATGGGTTCGGGTTTATTTGGCTTCATATTGTTACTTTTAGGTTATTTTATTTATGAATTTATGACGCCAAAATTTAAAATAGATGAAGAGATACAAAAGGATAATCGTGCAGTAGGATTTATTTCGTTAGTCATATCTGTAGGTTTATCATTTGTTATAGGGGCGGCAATATAAGGAGTGTATACTATTGGAGACGTTGGCAAAGGTAATGTTCGGTTTATGCGGTCTATTTATTTTAATTGGGGTTATTTATTTAGTTTTCTTTTAAATGATATTTATAAAAAGTCTGGCTATATGTCAGGCTTTTTTATTTGTTTAATTTAGTCATCATATAGTGAGTATGCCTTTTATAAATATTTTATATTTCTGAAAATAAAAAAATCTGCTATACTTTTTTTAAGTGGAAGCGCAAGTGAATATTTTCAAAAAGATTAGATTTCCTCATTGCTTATATATCCCTCAGGAGGAGGAGAGTAAAATGGAAAGTCAAAAACCTTGGTTATCATTATATCCTACCGAAATTCCTCATCAAATTAATACTGATCAAAAACCACTGCATTATTATTTAGAGCAATCTGCACTAGAATTTCCTAATAAAATCGCTATTCATTTTTTAGGAAAGGAGTTAACCTATTCAGACCTATATGATCAATCTTTAAAGCTGGCGAATTATTTCCAATCCTTGGGGTTAGAAAAGGGAGATCGTGTGTCAATAATGCTTCCAAATTGTCCACAAGCAGTGATCTCTTATTATGCTGTATTACTAGCTGGCGGTATAGTTGTCCAGACGAATCCTTTATATATGGAAAGAGAATTAGAATACCAACTAAAAGACAGCGAGTCCACTTTTATCGTAACGCTTGATTTATTATATCCAAGAGTTTCTAAAATGAAAGCGTTAACAAAATTGCGGCATATTATCGTCACAGGCATTAAAGATTATTTGCCATTTCCGAAAAATTTATTGTATCCTTTTGTCCAAAAGAAGCAAAATCAAATCGTTGTAAAAGTAGAACATGAGGGCAGCACGCATTTGTTTAAAAAAATTATGGAATTATCAAAGCCTTCTGTTGAAGTACCAGCATATATTCCTTCAGAAGACGTGGCCCTCCTGCAATATACTGGAGGTACGACAGGTTTTCCTAAGGGTGTTATGCTTTCACATGAAAATGTTGTTTCAAACACAAAGATGTGTGCAGCATGGATGTACAAATGCAAAAGAGGGGAAGAATCTGTATTAGGAATTATTCCTTTCTTTCATGTTTATGGGATGACAACTGTTATGAACTTATCTGTGATGCAAAGCTTTAAAATGATTCTTTTACCAAAGTTTGATGCCACAGATACATTAAAAACAATTGAAAAATTAAAGCCAACTTTATTTCCAGGTGCTCCAACAATCTATATTGCACTTTTGAATCATCCTGATATTCATAAGTATAATCTTTCCTCAATCGAATGCTGCATAAGTGGATCCGCTCCGCTTCCTGTGGAAATACAAGAAAAATTTGAACAAATAACAGGTGGGAAATTAGTAGAAGGCTATGGCTTATCGGAAGCATCTCCCGTTACTCATTCAAATTTTATTTGGGGGAAAAGAAAGAAAGGCAGTATTGGTGTTCCATGGCCAAACACAGACGCAGTTGTTCTTTCTTATGAAAATGGGGGGATCGCTGAGCCGAATGAACTTGGAGAGATTGCGATTAGAGGTCCTCAAGTTATGCAAGGATATTGGAATAAAAAGGAAGAAACAGAAGCGACGATTAAAGATGGTTGGCTGCTAACAGGTGATATTGGCTACATGGATGAAGAAGGTTACTTTTATATTGTAGATCGTAAGAAGGATATGATTATTGCTGGTGGGTTTAATATTTACCCACGTGAGATTGAAGAAATTCTATACGAGCATGAAAAAGTCAAAGAGGTAGTGGTTGCGGGAATTCCTGATCCCTATCGTGGAGAGACAGTAAAAGCTTATATAGTTTTAAAGGATCATCAACATGCAACAGCCGAGGAATTTAATGAATATGCGCGTAAACATTTAGCGGCATATAAGGTACCACATATTTATGAATTTAGAGACGATCTTCCTAAAACAGCTGTCGGAAAAATATTAAGACGTGCATTAGTTGAAGAGGAAAAAGAAAAAATGAAAAACGCAAACTAATAGTGAAATAAAGAGAGAGGGTTTTAGGGTTTTATACTTAAGACCCTCTCGATTACATATTGGTAAATGAAAATAAAAAGTTGCTAATTGAGGGCTTGACATAAAGCTAAGGAAAACTTAAGATTGAATTATGAATGATGATTCATTCATTAAGAAAAAGGAGTCGAACATTACATTGAGACAGAAGAAACCAAAGTTTATTCAGATCATTGATGCAGCTGTTATTGTAATTGCAGAAAATGGTTATCATCAAGCACAAGTATCCAAGATTGCTAAGCAAGCTGGAGTTGCTGATGGAACTATATACTTATATTTTAAAAATAAAGAAGACATCCTTGTTTCTCTTTTTCAAGAGAAGATGGGCGTTTTTATAGAAAAAATTGAAGAAGAAATAAAAGATAAAACAAATGCAGCAGACAAGTTGTATTCTCTGATAGAAAAACACTTTACACTACTTTCAGAAGATCATCAACTTGCCATTGTGACACAACTTGAGTTAAGACAGTCTAACAAGGACTTACGACTGCGAATAAACGAGGTATTAAAGGGTTACCTCAATGTTGTTGACAAAATTATTCAAGAAGGAAAGGAAAGTGGAGAATTTAGACAAGACTTAGATGTAAGATTAGCAAGACAAATGATTTTTGGAACCATTGATGAAACAGTAACAACATGGGTCATGAATGAACAAAAATACAGTTTAGTTAATCAAACAAAGAAAGTTCACGATTTATTTGTTTACGGTTTTGTGACACCTAAATCTTCGTGAAATTTGTTCCCTTCTCTAAATAAGGGAGGGGACATGATAAATAAGGCATTTTCCTACTATAAAGAAAATACATTTAAGTAGATTTTAGTAAATAGGAGGAAATTAGATGAAGCTGTTAAGGCTAAGCAAAGAAAACAATGTTGCTGTTGTGACGATTAATCATGAACCAGCAAATGCACTTTCATCAAATGTTTTGAAAGAGCTTTCAATTTTACTTGATTCAATTGAACAAGATGACCAGGTCCGAGCGGTCGTACTTCATGGTGAAGGGAGATTTTTCTCTGCTGGAGCAGATATTAAGGAGTTTGTTACTGTTTCATCAGATGGAGAGTTTTCAAAATTAGCAGAAGAGGGACAGAAAATATTTGAAAGAATTGAAAACTTCCCTAAGCCGATTATTGCAGCCATACATGGTGCTGCATTAGGGGGCGGTTTAGAACTTGCAATGTCTTGTCATCTACGAATTGTAACGGAAGATGCTAAGCTTGGATTACCGGAATTACAACTAGGAATTATTCCAGGTTTTGGTGGTACTCAAAGGCTACCAAGATATATCGGTAGGGGCCGTGCATTAGAAATGATGGTAACAAGTGAACCAATTCTAGGGAAGGAAGCAGTAGAACTAGGTCTTGCAAATCATGCCTACCCGCAAGAGAGTATGTTTGAAGAAGCAAAGAAATTAGCTGGCAAGTTTGCTCAAAAAAGTCCAGGCTCAGTTAAAGCAGTCTTATCACTTTTAAATGCTTCTAAATTCTCCACCTATGAGGAAGGAATGAAACAGGAAGCTAAGCTTTTTGGGGAACTTTTTAATAGCGCTGATGCAAAAGAGGGGATTACAGCTTTTATTGAAAAGAGAAAGCCGAATTTTACGGGAAAATAAAGTATCTATTAAAATACTTAACTTAACATGGGGGAATGGAAAATGAATATCTTCGTAATTATGAAAAGAACGTTTGATACTGAGGAAAAGATTGCTGTGCAAAATGGAAAAATCAATGAGGATGGAGCAGAGTTTATTATAAATCCTTATGATGAATATGCAATCGAAGAAGGTATTCAATTACGTGATGCAAATGGGGGAGAAGTAACGGTAGTCACAATTGGTGGAGAGGATTCAGAGAAAGAATTAAGAACAGCTTTGGCTATGGGGTGTGATAAAGCTGTTTTAATTAATACTGAAGATGATTTAGAAAATGGTGATCAATATTCAACCTCAAGAATTTTAGCTGAATATCTTAAAGACCAAGAAGTAGATATTATCCTTGGTGGAAATGTAGCTATTGACGGTGGATCTGGTCAGGTTGGTCCAAGACTAGCTGAGTTATTAGATATTGCGTATGTAACAACCATTACTAAGCTTGAAATTGATGGAGACAAAGCAACGATTGTTCGAGATGTAGAGGGAGACTCTGAGGTTATTGAAGCATCTCTTCCACTTCTTGTAACAGCTCAACAGGGGTTAAATGAACCTCGTTATCCATCATTACCAGGAATTATGAAAGCAAAGAAAAAGCCATTAGATGAGCTTGAATTAGATGATCTTGATTTAGACGAAGACGATGTTGAAGCTAAAACAAAAACAATTGAAATCTATTTACCACCGAAAAAAGAGGCTGGAAAAGTATTAGAAGGTGAAATAGGGGATCAAGTAAAAGAATTAGTTTCATTACTTAGAAATGAAGCGAAAGTTGTTTAATTGATAGAGAAGGTTCTGTGAAGTATGGGAGAGAAATTTTAAATAGTTGAACAGGGGGAAATGATAATGGCAAGAAAAGTACTTGTATTAGGTGAGGTTCGTGATCAATCACTACGTAATGTATCTTTTGAGGCGATTGCTGCAGGAAAAACAATTGCAGAGGGTGGAGAGGTAGTTGCTGTTTTATTAGGAGATAATGTTTCAGCATTATCAACCGAATTAATTCATTTTGGTGCTGATCGTGTTGTGGCGGTTGAAAATGAAAAATTACAAACATATACACCAGATGGTTACTCTCAAGCTTTATTGTCGGTTATTTCAGAAGAAAATCCTGAAGGCATTGTTTTTGGTCATACGGCACTTGGTAAAGACCTATCACCTAAAATTGCAGCAAGATTAGGCTCGGGGTTAATTTCAGATGCTACAGCTATTGAGGTAACAGGTGGAAATGTGGTATTTACTCGTCCAATTTATTCAGGAAAAGCATTTGAGAAGAAAATAGTAACTGACGGAGTTATCTTTGCCACTATTCGTCCAAACAATATCGCTCCACTAGAGAAAGATGATACAAGAAGCGGAGACACAAATACCCTATCTGTAGATATTAAAGATTTAAGAACAATTGTAAAGGAAGTTGTTCGTAAAGCTTCAGAGGGTGTTGATTTATCAGAAGCAAAAGTTGTTATTGCTGGTGGTCGTGGAGTTAAGAGTGAAGATGGTTTTGAACCCTTAAAAGAATTAGCAAATGTTTTAGGAGGAGCAGTAGGGGCTTCGCGTGGAGCATGTGATGCTGAATATTGTGATTACTCTCTTCAAATCGGTCAAACTGGAAAAGTGGTAACTCCTGATTTATATATTGCATGCGGAATTTCAGGTGCGATTCAACATCTAGCAGGTATGTCAAACTCTAAGGTCATAGTGGCAATTAACAAAGACCCTGAAGCTAACATCTTTAAAGTAGCAGACTATGGAATCGTAGGAGATTTATTTGAAGTTGTTCCACTATTAACAGAAGAATTTAGAAAATTAAAGGTTCACGCATAATTTTAGTTTAAACAAAAGCACGTTTCCAAAGCGTGCTTTTTAATTTAAGGTGTTTTGCCAAAGTGTTATATTTATTGATATCATGTTTTAGCTTAATAGTGGAATGTAGCGAAAGACACTTGACTCCTGCGGGAGGTAGAGGAAAGGCTGAGACCCCGCAGGCAAAGCCGAGGAGGCTCAGCTTCCTCCCCGCGGAAAGCGAGTGTCTGTAGCGCAATGAAACGAACTAATTTCACACGGGTTGAGAAATAAAAAAGAAAGAATTAAATGTATTTGCTTCAATACAACTTAATCTATACAAAATATGTCGTTTATTGAAAAAACATGTTATTCTTTCTCAACATAGGGAAAAGTAATACTGAAGCAAATCATTAGCTTACTTAGCACTGTAATGCTATACTTTAAACATATTTACCCTTACAATTTAGGAGGAATTACGAATGGCAATTACAAATGTAACAGATCAAACATTTTCAAACGAAACAAACGAAGGTGTCGTATTAGTAGATTTTTGGGCACCATGGTGCGGACCTTGTAAAATGATTGCTCCAGTTCTTGAAGAGCTTGATTCAGATATGGGAGATAAAGTGAAAATTGTTAAAGTTGATGTTGATGAGAACCAAGAAACAGCTGGCAAATTCGGCGTTATGAGTATCCCAACTTTACTTGTACTAAAAGACGGTGAAGTTGTTGATAAAGCTGTAGGATATCAGCCAAAAGAAGCGCTTGCTGAAGTATTAAACAAGCACGTATAAGAAATTACCTTGATTTTTATCATGCTGTTTATAAAAAGGATTGACCTTGTGTCAATCCTTTTTACAATGAATGCAAGATAGGAAAGAATTTCATAGAATACGACAAATTAACAAAGGACGAAAGAAAGTGTACATGATAAAATGGTCTATAGCTATTATGAAATAGGCAGTAATTCGCCTTTTTAATTCAGAATTAAAGTGGGGAATTACTGCCTATCTTATTGTCAATTACTATTATAAAAAAGGAGTGTCTGCTATGAAAGAACATATTAAGGAAAAGCTTGCACTTCTTCCTGATCAACCGGGTTGTTATATCATGAAGGATCGACAGGGAACTGTCATTTATGTAGGGAAAGCAAAAGTACTGAAAAATCGCGTTCGCTCTTACTTTACAGGTTCACATGATGGAAAAACATTACGTTTAGTTAATGAAATTGTTGACTTTGAATATATTATTACCTCTTCTAATCTAGAAGCATTAATATTGGAATTAAATCTGATTAAAAAATATGATCCCAAGTATAATGTAATGTTAAAGGATGATAAAACATATCCTTTTATTAAAATTACAAATGAACGGCACCCTAGACTCCTTGTAACAAGACAAGTTAAAAAGGATAAAGGAAAGTACTTTGGGCCATATCCGAACGTTCAATCTGCGCGTGAAACGATAAAATTACTAGATCGTTTATACCCGCTAAGAAAATGCTCGACATTGCCTGATCGTGTTTGTCTTTATTACCATATGGGTCAATGCTTAGCACCGTGCGTTAAAGATGTGTCTGAAGAAACAAATCGACAAATGGTAGAGGAAATTACGAAGTTCCTAAATGGTGGATACAAAAATATTAAGAATGAATTATCGGAAAAAATGAGTAAGGCTTCAGAAGAGCTTGAATTTGAGCGGGCAAAAGAGCTTAGAGATCAAATTCTTCATATAGAAGCAACGATGGAAAAACAAAAGATGACGTTAAATGATTTTGTTGATCGTGATGTGTTTGGGTATGCATACGATAAGGGTTGGATGTGTGTACAAGTCTTTTTTATCCGACAAGGAAAATTAATTGAACGTGATGTGTCAATGTTTCCAATCTATGATAGTCCTGAACAGGAGTTTCTTACGTTTTTGGGTCAATTTTATTCTAAAACAAGTCACTTTATCCCAAAGGAAATCCTGCTTCCGGATAGTATCGAATTTGAATTAGTTGAAAAGTTGTTAGACGTAACAACACTTCAGCCTAAGCGTGGTAAAAAGAAGGACCTTATATTATTAGCTCACAAAAATGCAAAGATTGCTCTTCAAGAGAAATTTTCTTTAATTGAAAGAGATGAAGAAAGAACAATTAAGGCTGTTGAAAATTTAGGTGATAAATTAGGGATCCATACTCCCCATCGAATTGAAGCATTTGATAATTCAAACATACAAGGAACTGACCCTGTATCAGCAATGGTTGTGTTTGAGGATGGAAAGCCGGCAAAAAAATATTATCGTAAGTATAAAATAAAAAGTGTAAAAGGTCCTGATGATTATGAGTCTATGAGGGAAGTTGTCAGAAGACGCTATACAAGAGTTTTAAAAGAACAATTAGCATTACCTGACCTTATTATTATTGATGGTGGAAAAGGGCATTTGGCAGCTGCTCAAGATGTGCTAGAGAATGAGTTAGGGTTATCTATTCCTGTAGCCGGATTGGTGAAAGATGATAAACACCGAACTTCTGAGCTCATAATAGGTTCACCACCTGAATTTATAAAGCTAGAAAGAAACAGCCAGGAATTTTACCTGCTTCAAAGAATTCAGGATGAAGTCCACCGTTTTGCGATCACCTTTCATCGTCAACTTAGAGGAAAGAATGCCTTTCAATCTATTTTGGATGATATTCCAGGTGTTGGAGAACAAAGAAAAAAGATGCTCTTAAAACATTTTGGATCTGTTAAAAAAATGAAGGAAGCAAGTCTCGAAGATTTTAAAGAAGCTGGTATGCCGGAAAATATAGCAAAGCAAATAACGGATTATTTAAAAGAGGAAAATGGAAACTGATAGTCCATTATGTTTCCTTAACAAATAATCTCTTGCGCTTTTCTATAATGTTTGATAAGATTTTATTAATTTGATATTGATCGTTAGTTTGTAAATGATGGTAGAGGTGCGGTCATTAATAGTAACTAGTTTGAGGAAAGTGGATTCCAATGACAACTAGTGAAAGGAATGATTGCCGAAGTGATAAAAGCTCCATTACTTTTATCGCTGGTTTTACATTTAAGAGATGTAAAATTGTCAAGAAACACTATGTTCTTGGAGAGCTATCTCATTGTATAAGCGAATATAATTTTCGTTTAGTTAGCAATGGGATTTTATGTGCCCATTGCTTTTTTGTTGTTCTGCAATGTGATTTCTTATCTACTAACAAATGATCGATCATTGAAAAACAAATATGGAAGGTGAGATATCATTGGGTATTATTGTTCAAAAATTCGGCGGAACGTCAGTGGGTTCAGTAGAAAGAATTCAAAATGTTGCGAATCGTGTTATACAAGAAAAAGATGCAGGTAACGATGTGGTTGTTGTTGTTTCTGCAATGGGAAAATCGACTGATCAGCTTGTTGATTTAGCAGGGCAACTCACTTCTAAGCCGAGCAAGCGTGAAATGGATATGCTTCTTACAACTGGTGAGCAAATAACCATTTCCCTTCTATCAATGGCCCTAATAGAAAAAGGGTATGATGCCATTTCATTTACTGGCTGGCAGGCAGGGATTGAAACGGAGTCAACACATGGAAATGCAAGAATTACGAATATATATCCTCAAAAAATTAATAAAGAGCTAGAGAAGGGAAAAGTTGTCGTTGTTGCCGGATTCCAAGGGGTAGCGGTAGAAGGTCAGATTACTACATTAGGTAGAGGTGGATCTGATACGACAGCAGTAGCCTTAGCTGCAGCACTGAAAGCAGACAAGTGTGACATTTACACTGACGTTACTGGAGTCTTTACAACAGACCCTCGATTTGTAAAGGAAGCAAGAAAACTAGAATCGATATCATACGATGAAATGTTAGAATTAGCAAATTTAGGAGCTGGTGTTTTGCATCCAAGAGCAGTAGAGTTTGCGAAAAATTATAACATCCCATTAGAGGTTCGTTCTAGTATGGAAAATGAGCGGGGCACAATTATTGAGGAGGAAGCGGAAATGGAACAAAACTTAATTGTTAGAGGAATTGCATTTGAAGATCAAGTAACAAGAGTATCAGTGTTAGGGTTGCCTAATGAATTAACAACATTATCAACTATTTTTTCAACATTAGCGAAAAATGGGCTAAATGTGGACATTATTATTCAGAATACAACAACTGATAACAAAACTTCTATTTCTTTTTCAGTTAAAACAAATGATCTTGAAGATACTATTCGTGTATTGGAGCAGTATAAAGAAGAGTTAGGTTATGAACGCGTTGAATCTGAATCCGGATTGGCAAAAGTCTCTATTGTAGGTTCAGGAATGGTTTCAAACCCTGGTGTAGCTGCAGAGATGTTTGATGTATTAGCAAAACAAGGTATAGAAGTGAAGATGGTTAGTACATCTGAAATTAAAGTTTCAACGGTTATTTCTCAAGCGCATATGGTATCTGCTGTTGATACGTTGCACAATGCGTTTGAGCTCTCAAAACCTGCTGCAACCGTGTAATTCAGAATAAAGAGGGGAGATTGCCCCTCTTATTCTATTATTAATCATCTTTGGCTTCTTTTACCTAACGGTGCATCATCAAGAATGTCTTTGCTATCCCACTTTACAGTAAACACAACTTTGTTTGCGCGCTTCTTTAGTTGCTCATATGTCTCAGTTATATGCTTGTTCATCATCTGAAGTTGTTCAGCTATAAATCCTGCTTCTAACTGAAACGTATATTCATTACTTTTAGAAAAACGAATGGAAATTAGTTCTCCACTCAGCTCAAATTCCATTTCATTTTTTTTATTATGTAGCAAAGTAAGCTGTCCCCATCCTGCTGCTTGAAAAAAATCAGAGAGTTCTTCAATAGAGGATACAGGATATTTTCGTGCTAACCCTTTACCTGCCCAATAGAGCATTTGCTGGTAGTCTTGGCCGAGAATATCAGGGATTAAAACTTCCCTGAGTAGTTCCAGTCCGAATGCAGGCATTTGGATATTTTCTAATTTGTCCTTATCAAGTCTTGCGGATTGTTTGTTCACGGTATTCCCCTCTTTCTATTTCATATTATATATCAACATCCAAGGTGAAAAACATGAAATATTAAGGAAAATTATGAACGACGTAAGTTAGAACTAGTAATGAGTCTGAAATTTCCAGAATAGGATGCTAAAGTAGGTTGTTTTAAAATAAGGTATACTGATAAAATAAAATTACATGTAATTAGTATTTGTCGAAAAATTATAATTTATGAACACGTTTTCTTGACGCTCTTTCTTTAAGGGAGTAAAATGTACTTGTTGCATTTACCTACTTTTAAACTAGCATGAAAGATTACTAGACTGCTAGTTTATATTCGTAAATTTTACTGACTGTAATGTAGACCACTATTACATTTGGTAAACTTTATTAGGAAACAAATTAGTTTTAAAAAAGTGAGCACATTATTGATACTAGGGGGTAAGTTTTATGGCTGGAAACCGAGAGTTTATTAATCGTAGACTGCACTCATTACTTGGAGTAATTCCGGTAGGGATCTTTTTGATTCAGCATCTAATCGTCAACCATTTTGCCACAAGAGGTGCAGAAGCATTTAACAATGCAGCACACTTTATGGAAATGTTGCCATTTAGGTATGTGCTTGAGATTGTAATTATTTTCCTTCCACTTTTATACCATGCGATTTACGGAGTTTATATTGCATTTACAGCAAAAAACAATGTAAGTAACTATGGTTATCTTCGAAATTGGTTATTCATGCTACAGCGTGTAACAGGAATTATTACCTTTATTTTTATCGCTTGGCATGTATGGGAAACGAGAATTGCTGCTGCGCTTGGAGCAGAAGTAAACTATGACATGATGGCTTCTATCTTAAGTAGTCCTTTTATGCTTGTATTCTACTTAATTGGTGTTATTTCAACCGTGTTCCATTTTGCTAATGGTTTATGGTCATTTGGAGTTAGTTGGGGAATCACAGTTACTCCTCGCTCACAAGTAATCTCTACTTATGTCACGCTCGGTATCTTCTTAGCGTTATCATACGTGGGTGTTCGAGCAATCTTTGCATTCGTCTAATCCAGCAATAGCTATTAAAGGGAGTGGGCTTAATGAGTAAAAGTAAAATTATCGTTGTCGGAGGCGGTTTAGCTGGTTTAATGGCTACTATAAAAGCTTCTGAAGCCGGCGTTCAAGTAGATTTATTTTCATTAGTACCTGTTAAAAGATCGCACTCAGTGTGTGCACAGGGTGGGATTAACGGGGCTGTAAATACAAAAGGTGAAGGTGATTCACCTTGGGAGCATTTTGATGACACTGTTTATGGTGGGGATTTCTTAGCAAATCAACCACCTGTTAAAGCAATGGCTGAAGCAGCACCTGGAATTATACACTTATTAGACCGAATGGGTGTAATGTTCAACCGTACTCCAGAAGGATTACTAGATTTCAGACGTTTTGGTGGTACACAACACCACCGTACAGCTTTTGCTGGAGCAACGACTGGTCAACAGTTACTATATGCTTTAGATGAGCAAGTAAGACGTCATGAGGTAGCGGGTCTTGTAACAAAATATGAAGGATGGGAATTCTTAGGTGCGGTTATTGATGATGATCGAGTTTGTCGTGGGGTTACTGCACAAAACTTAACATCTATGCAAATTGAATCGTTCCGGGCAGATGCTGTGATTATGGCAACTGGTGGCCCAGGAATTATTTTCGGGAAATCAACTAACTCGGTTATCAATACTGGATCTGCAGCATCGATTGTTTATCAGCAAGGTGTTCATTATGCAAATGGAGAATTTATTCAAATTCACCCGACCGCAATTCCAGGAGATGATAAACTTCGCCTAATGAGTGAATCTGCTCGTGGGGAAGGTGGACGAGTTTGGACATATAAAGATGGGAAACCTTGGTACTTCCTTGAAGAAAAGTATCCAGCTTATGGAAACCTTGTACCTCGTGATATTGCAACACGTGAAATCTTTGATGTTTGCGTAGAGCAAAAGCTTGGAATCAATGGTGAAAACATGGTTTACCTTGATTTATCACACAAAGATCCAAAAGAACTTGATATTAAACTAGGTGGTATTATTGAAATCTATGAAAAATTCATGGGTGATGATCCACGTAAAGTTCCAATGAAAATCTTCCCTGCAGTTCATTATTCAATGGGTGGATTATGGGTTGATTATGACCAAATGACGAATATCCCAGGTTTATTTGCAGCAGGTGAGTGTGATTACTCTATGCACGGTGCAAACCGTCTTGGTGCAAACTCATTACTTTCTGCAATCTATGGTGGTATGGTAGCGGGTCCTAATGCTGTTAAGTACATTAATGGACTTGAGAAGAGTGCTGAAGATCTTTCTTCTAGTGTGTTTGAGAGTCATGTAAAACAGGAAGAAGATAAATGGAATAATATCATGAGCTTAGATGGTACTGAAAATGCTTATGTTCTTCATAAGGAATTAGGAGAATGGATGACAGATAACGTTACCGTTGTAAGACATAATGATAAGCTTCTAAAAACAGATGAGAAGATTCAGGAACTTATTGAACGTTTTGATAACATCAATATTAATGATACTGCTAAATGGAGTAACCAAGGTGCTGCGTTTACACGTCAGTTAAAGAATATGCTTCAGTTATCACGTGTTGTAACATTAGGTGCTTACAACCGTAATGAAAGTCGTGGAGCACATTATAAACCTGAATTCCCAGATCGAAATGACGAGGAATTCTTAAAAACAACGATGGCAACATATGCAGGTGACCGTACTGCCCCTAAATTCCACTATGAAGATGTGGATGTATCATTAATTAAACCACGTAAACGTGATTATTCTAAAAGTAAAAAGGGGGATAACTAATGAGTGAAAATAGAGTAGTTCAGTTTATTATTACCCGACAAGAATCACCAGAAGCAGCCCCTTATCAGGAAAAGTTCGAAATACCTTATCGCCCGAATATGAATGTTATATCGGCGTTAATGGAAATTCGACGTAATCCAGTAAATGTTGAGGGGAAACAAACAACGCCAATTAACTGGGATATGAACTGTTTAGAAGAAGTATGTGGTGCGTGTTCAATGGTGATCAATGGAAAGCCTCGACAATCTTGTACAGCTCTAGTTGATCAGCTTGAACAACCGATCAGACTTGAACCAATGCGTACGTTCCCTGTTGTTCGCGATTTACAAGTTGATCGTAAACGTATGTTCGACTCACTTAAAAAAGTTAAGGCTTGGATTCCGATTGATGGAACTTACGATTTAGGTCCTGGACCACGTATGCCAGAGAAAAAGCGTCAATGGGCTTATGAGCTATCAAAATGTATGACTTGTGGAGTATGTTTAGAAGCTTGCCCTAACGTGAATAGTAAATCAAACTTCATTGGTCCTGCTCCACTATCACAAGTTCGTCTATTCAATGCTCATCCTACTGGTGAAATGAATAAGTCTGAGCGTCTTGAAGCAATTATGGGAGACGGTGGATTAGCAAACTGTGGTAACTCACAAAACTGTGTGCAATCTTGTCCAAAAGGTATTCCTTTAACAACATCGATTGCAGCATTAAATCGTGATACAGCATTTCAATCATTCCGTAATTTCTTTGGTAGTGACCAAGGATAACTGTAAAAAGGGACTGACTTCCGTGTCAGTTCCTTTTTTATTTAAAGACAAATGAAAGGAAGAGCATGATGAAAAAAATACCGTATATAGAGAGCTTTGATTCAGCCTATAAAGACAGCTTTAGCTTTTCACATCCAATAAAAATTCGATTTTCTGAAACAGATATGTTTGGACATATGAACAATACGGCTCCTTTTACATACTTTGAAGAAGGAAGGATAGAATTCTTCAAAAAAACCGGGATGATGCAGAAATGGTTACAATCAAATGGCGAAAGTATTCCTGTTGTTGCAGATTTGCAATGTGATTTTTTACATCAAGCTTACTTTGATGACAAGATAAATCTTTTTGTCAAAATAAACCGTATAGGCACATCTTCGGTTGATTTGCATTACTTAGGAGTAAACGATCATAGGGAGAGTATTTTTGTTGGCCGAGGAACAATTGTACAGATTTCACAGCGAACAGGAAAGAGTGTTCCATGGTCTGAAGAAGATAAAAAATGTTTAACAGCATATGAAGCTATAACGAACTAATAAAATGGACGCAGTTAAACATCTTTTCCGTTCTGAATCTGTCACAGTCCTCTTCGGTTACACATAGTATATGTTGACTAAATATATACCCATCCGTTAGATCAGCTCTCACCTTAGCAAGGAGGGTTACAATACTTGAAAGAGAAAGAGTTTCAATCAAAGCCACTACTCACGAAAAGAGAGAGAGAAGTATTCGAATTGTTAGTTCAAGATAAAACGACGAAAGAGATTGCTAGTGAGCTCTTTATAAGTGAAAAAACGGTTCGAAATCATATCTCAAATGCGATGCAAAAGCTTGGTGTTAAGGGACGCTCTCAAGCGGTTGTTGAGCTCCTTCGAATGGGTGAACTCGAGCTCTAACCAATACCGGCTATCCTTTTCATAAAGGGAGCCGGTTATTACTTTATACAGAATGATTTAAAATTTATATATAGAATTTGTTGAAAAATATGTAACTTGCAATTTATTAAAAAAACAGGGAAAATAACATTGATATAAAAAGATAACATTATAATGGTTTAGAGAGGGTTAAAGTTGAGCATAAATCAAGGAATTGATAAAACACAAACGGTATCTGATCTTGAAAAGGCACTTCGTCATATATCAGGAATTATTAAACAAAAAGGTCGGGAAATTTTAAATGACTATCATATAACACCACCTCAGTTTGTTGCCTTACAATGGTTATGGGAAAATGGTGACTTAACAATTGGAGAGCTTTCTAATAAAATGTTTTTAGCATGTAGTACGACAACCGATTTAGTGGATCGTATGGAAAAGAACCAATTGGTTATCAGAGTAAAAGATACTCATGACAGAAGAATTGTAAGAATACACTTATTAGCAGAGGGCGAGCGGATTATTGAGGAAGTTATTCAAAAAAGACAAAATTATTTAAGAGATATGCTGGTTAACTTTGAAGAAGAAGAATTAGTAATACTTGAAAAATCGTTAATAAAACTACAACAAGAAATGAGTTAAGAATGAGGCGATTATTTGAAAAGACCAATCGGTGTCATTGATTCTGGCGTAGGTGGGTTAACTGTCGCAAAAGAAATCATGAGACAATTACCAAAAGAAGAAATCATCTATTTAGGTGATACAGCACGTTGTCCATATGGACCAAGACCAGCTGAAGAAGTACGCAGGTTTACTTGGGAAATGACCAATTATTTGTTAGAAAATCACCATATAAAAATGCTGGTTATTGCTTGTAACACAGCAACAGCCATAGCCTTAGAGGAAATTCAGGAAAACGTGGATATTCCCGTAATAGGTGTTATCTTCCCAGGGGCAAGAACAGCTGTAAAGGTAACAAAGAATGATCATATCGGGGTTATCGGTACAATTAATACCATTCAAAGTGCCGCATATGAAACGGCATTAAAAACATTAAATAATCAGCTATTTGTTGAGAGTCTTGCTTGCCCTAAATTTGTTCCGTTAGTAGAAAGTGGTGAATTTGAAGGGGAAGAGGCTCAAAAGATTGTTAACGACTCTCTTTCAGCTTTTAAGGGGAGTAAAATTGATACATTAATTTTAGGATGTACACATTATCCTATCTTGCAATCACAAATTGAAGAGTACATGGGACAAGCCGTGAAAATAATCTGTTCTGGAGATGAAACAGCCAGAGAGGTTAGTACAATATTATCATTCAATAAAACTCTCAATTTATTCTCAGGAAAAAAGAATCACCGTTTTTTAACAACAGGTCCAAAGCAGTTGTTCGAGAAAATTGCATCAAAATGGTTCGAGCAACCTGTTAAACATGTAGAATCAATTACGTTAAATCAGATGAATCAGAAACATCGTACATTATAAAAACACAGTGATGCACTGTGTTTTTATTATACCTATTTATCTCTCCAAATCTTCATTTGAAAAGTTTGTACAAAAAATCGGTCTAAAATGAGAAATAGCTCGTATACATATTAGTACAAACTGCCTTTGGAGGGATTTTAATGTCTAAATACAACAAACAGATTGCAGTCACGGTTATTGCATCATCATTGCTACTTTCTGGTTGTGGTTTGTTCAATGCAGAAGAAGCTACTAAAGAAATTGATCCACCACAAGATGTGAACATTATGGAAGATGGTGCACAGGTAGAAACTGAAAATGGTGTGGAAGATGTAAAGAGTGATCAAGCAGAGGAATCAGTAACAAGTCAGCTCTACTTAATAGACAAAAGCGGATTTGTTGTTCCGTACGCTATGAACCTACCTAAAACTGACAGTGTTGCAAAACAATCATTAGAGTATTTAGTTGAAGGTGGTCCTGTCTCAAATATGCTACCGAATGGATTTAGAGCTGTACTTCCGCAGGATACACAAGTATTGGGAGTAAATATAACAGAAGATGGTACTGCCATTGCCGATTTTTCGAAGGAATTTAATAACTATAAAAAAGAAGATGAAGCTAAAATTCTTCAATCCATTACGTGGACATTAACACAATTTGATTCAGTTAAGAATGTGAAAATTTGGGTAAACGGTCATGAACAGAAAGAGATGCCTGTAAACGGTACTCCGATACAAAATGGTGTTAGTAGAGAAGATGGAATTAATCATGATTCCAGCGATGTAGTTGATATTACTGACAGTCATCCATTAACTGTTTATTATTTAGCAGAATCAGACGGTAGTCAATATTATGTTCCTGTTACAAAGCGAATTAGCAATGAAGAAAAGGATCCAATTGTTGCAGCTGTAAATGAGCTTGCAGAAGGACCATCTGCATCTACAGGGTTAATGAGTGATTTCCAGGAAGGTGTTGAACTTCTAAGTGCTCCTAAGTACGAAAATGGTAAAGTAACACTTGATTTTAATGAATCCATTTATGGAAGTCTTGATGAAGAGCAAAAAATTATATCTTCTCAAGTGCTTGAAGCATTGGTTTTAACATTAACAGAGCAAGATGGTATTGAAAGTGTGGCTGTAACAGTTAATGGAAAATCAGAACTAATCAACGAAAATGGAGAAAAGTTAACAGAGCCTGTAACAAGACCTACTAAAGTGAATACAGGTAGTTTTTAATAACAGGTTTTTGATATACTATATAATGGGTAAAGAGAGGTATGCTTATTTAAGCTACCTCTTATTTCTTGTTTACATAATGAATAAGCAGCTTTTACTGGAGGGAAAAAATTGAGACATGACGGCCGAGAAAGAAATCAGATAAGAAAAGTAGAAATAATGAAGGATTTTATCATTCACCCGGAAGGTTCTGTCTTAATAACTGTTGGTAACACAAAGGTAATTTGTAATGCAAGTATAGAAGATCGAGTACCACCCTTTATGAGGGGAGAAGGTAAGGGATGGATTACTGCAGAGTATTCAATGCTCCCTAGAGCAACTGAGCAGCGAACAATCCGAGAATCATCTAAAGGGAAAATCACTGGGCGAACAATGGAAATTCAACGCCTAATAGGAAGAGCGTTACGTGCTGTTGTTAACCTACATGAGCTTGGAGAAAGAACAATCTGGGTTGATTGTGATGTTATTCAAGCAGATGGTGGTACACGAACTGCTTCCATTACTGGGGCATTTGTAGCAATGGTTATAGCTTTAGAAAAATTAATGAATAATGGCAAATTAAAAACATTACCGATTACAGATTTTCTAGCAGCTATATCTGTTGGAATAGACTCAGAGCATGGAGAAATTTTAGACTTGGACTACAAAGAGGATTCAAGTGCGTTAGTCGACATGAACGTTATTATGACATCAAGTGGTCATTTGGTTGAGGTACAAGGTACTGGAGAAGAAGCAACATTCACTAGACATGAATTAAACAGTATGCTTGATTTTGCTGAGATAGGAATCAAAGCGCTTATTGAAGAGCAAAAAGCAGCACTCGGAGATGTTTCACTTATAGTTGAAGAAAATGTAAAGAAACAGGGTGCAGCAAATTGAAACAAATCATTATTGCCACAAAAAATAAAGGAAAAGTTAGAGAATTTGAAGCAATCTTAGCTCCACTAGGTTATCAGGTTCAGTCTCTTTTAGATTATCCAAATTCAGTTGATGTTGAAGAAACTGGTGAAACCTTTGAAGAAAATGCAATTCTTAAGGCTGAGGCTGTCTCAGAGCAATTTAACATATTAACGATTGCAGATGATTCGGGATTAGCAGTTGATTATTTGAACGGAGAGCCAGGTGTTTATTCTGCGAGGTATGCAGGACCTGAAAAAGATGATACAGCGAATATAATCAAGGTGCTTGAAAAATTAAAAAATATTCAAAGCAAGGAAGAACGTACAGCTAGTTTTATTTGTGCTTTAGCAGTGTCTATACCAGGTCAGAAAACACAAACCGTCATAGGGGAATGTGAAGGCTACATCGCAAAAGAGCCAAGTGGTGATGGCGGATTTGGCTATGATCCGATTTTCACGGTGAAAAACTCTACAAAAACAATGGCAGAGTTGTCAAAAGAAGAAAAAAACCAAATCAGTCATCGTGCAGAAGCTTTAAAAAAGATTCAAGGACTTTTGAAATGAATAATAATCGAGGCGAATGAAAAAATGAAGGTACTTATTTTAAGTGATAGTCATGGATTAACTACGGAACTTTTAGAAATACAGAATAGACATAAAGCTGAAGTAGATATGATGCTTCATTGCGGTGATTCTGAGCTATCATCAAATAGCAAGGAGCTGATTTCTTTTAAAGGTGTAAAAGGGAATTGTGATTTTGGGTCAGATCTTCCGAATGAAATCATTGAAGATCTTGGCGGCATTACGCTCTATATGACACATGGTCACTTATATAATGTTAAAATGACACTTATGAGCTTAAAGTATAGGGCAATGGAGACTAGCGCAAAAATTGCATGCTATGGACATTCACATATAGCAAACGCTGAAATGATTGATGATGTATTATTAATAAATCCTGGCAGTATAAGACTTCCTGTGATGCGAAAACAAAAAACGTATGCTATACTAGAGCTTGAAAATAACGTGGCAAATGTGACGTTCTATGAAGTAAACGGTCAGGAATTCCCGGAACTTTCAAAGAGCTTTACACTTAAATAAAAGTTAGGGGGAGACTTACTCCCTCTTTATAAAAAAAAGTTATTTTTAAATGTTGACTTTTGTTGTGACGGGAAATATAATAATATATGTCGCTGATGATTAATCAGGATTACAGAAATAATGTCCCAGTAGCTCAGCAGGATAGAGCACGATTGAATAGGCTCCAAAGAATATGCTACAGCGTACCGATTGAGCCGCTCCTTGAATAAACTTTCTGAAATCGGGACGACATTACAATTTTAGAACAATAGAACTTTATATTATTTTATATCTATGTCCCAGTAGCTCAGCAGGATAGAGCAACGGCCTTCTAAGCCGTCGGTCGGGAGTTCGAATCTCTCCTGGGACGCCATAACTAATACATACAAACCTTTCATTATTACATAATGGAAGGTTTTTTCATGTTTTTTGTAAATCAATTTCTATTCTTTTAAAAAAAGTTTGTAAGATTAGCTAACGAGTTTGTTTTCTCCAATTAGGATCCATTGTAATATTTGATAAGAAGTAAAACAGAGATACCCATTTAGTCCCCACAAAAAAGGATGTAATTATTTCCTTTACTCCAACTCCACATTTGCGGATTTTAAAAAAAGTTTTAAATTTTTTTAAAATAGCCTTTCCACTTATACCAACAATGTAAGCGTATACAAATTATTTAAGTAATCTAAATTATCAAATAATTCAAGAAACACTGTTGACACTTGGATTTATTGAGCGTAATATAAGTTCAAATAAAAGTTACACGAACATTTGAAAAAGTATAGAAAATTCGAATTTATTTATCATTTTTCCTTTACAAACATAATGTTCAGTGATCTAATTTTTGGATTTTTTAAAAGAAAGGCGTGCTCTTATGGGTGACCAGTGGATCTTTCTTAATGATGATTTTGTAAAGAAAGAAGATGCAAAAATATCAGTTTATGATCACGGATTTTTATACGGTGATGGAGTTTTTGAAGGAATACGAGTTTACAGTGGAAATATCTTTCGAATGAAAGAACATATGGATCGATTATATCAATCAGCAAAGTCTATAATGCTCACAATTCCTTATTCTCAAGAGGAACTAACTGAATTAGTCGTTGAGACTGTTAGTAAGAACGGTTTGAGCGATGCGTACATTCGATTAGTAGTCTCAAGAGGAACTGGTGACTTAGGACTTGATCCTTATAACTGTAAACGGGCTAATACGGTCATTATTGTTGAGCCGCTATCTATCTTTCCTAAACACTTATATGAAACAGGAATTGATATTGTAACGGTTGCGACAAGAAGAAACAGACCTGATGTATTAAGTCCAAAAGTCAAATCTCTTAATTATTTAAACAATGTTTTGGTAAAGATTGAAGCACATCTGGCCAATGTTAGTGAAGCGTTGATGTTAAATGATCAGGGCTATGTAGCAGAAGGTTCAGCTGATAATGTCTTTATCTTAAAAAATGGGAAATTATTAACTCCCCCTGGATATATTGGAGCTCTTGAGGGCATAACAAGAAATGCCATAATTGATATAGCTAATGAATTAGGCTATGAAGTTCGAGAGGAACCATTTACACGACATGATGTTTATACTGCTGATGAAGTCTTCTTAACTGGAACAGCTGCGGAAGTCATTGCGGTTGTAAAGGTTGATGGACGTACGATTGGTGAAGGCGTCCCTGGTGAAGAAACAAAGAAACTTTTGGAAGCTTTTAGAAAGAAAGTAGTTGAAGAAGGCGTAAAAGTGGAAAATATCCCACAAAGCCTTCATGTAAGCTAAACAAATGCATATAGTTAAAACGGTGAAGAGGAAAAGTAGTTTTTGGTAAGGTATCTACAGAGAACCGGGGTAGCTGGAAGCCGGTGATATTCCCAAAAATGAACTCGCCTCTGAGTGTTAATCTGAAATGTAGTAGGGTTAACCGAGTCCCATTCTTCGGTACTCGTTATCAAAGTGAACAGAATGCTGTTCGTAAGGTGGTTGATTTTTGACCATGAAGAAGGGTGGTACCGCGAAAAGTTTATTAACCTTTTTGCCCCTTTGGCACACAAAAGAATTGTGGAGTCTTATGAGGGGTGGGAAGGTTTTTTATATGCTGAATTTATGAAATTTTCTTAAAAAAACACGGCTGAAAGCCAGATAAGGGAGGAAAGAACATGAGTACAAATGTACAGTTGAACAACTCAACTGCCAAATGTACAAATACAATGTCGGGGTCTCAAATGCTTATTGAAGCTTTAAAGCAGGAGAAAGTTGAAGTTATTTTTGGTTATCCTGGTGGGGCTGTTTTACCGATATATGATAGTCTGTATGATTCGGGTTTATTCCATGTTTTAACTCGTCATGAGCAAGGTGGAATACATGCAGCAGAAGGGTATGCGCGTGTTTCTGGTAAGCCTGGAGTTGTCATTGCGACATCTGGTCCTGGTGCTACGAACTTAGTAACTGGTTTAGCTGACGCTATGATTGACTCATTACCATTAGTTGTTTTTACAGGTCAAGTTGCTTCATCTGTTATTGGATCAGATGCTTTCCAGGAAGCAGATATTTTAGGTATAACAACGCCGATTACAAAGCATAATTACCAAGTTCGTGAAGTGAGCGAACTTCCAAGAATTATTAAAGAAGCATTTCATATTGCAACAACAGGTAGACCAGGCCCGGTATTAATTGATATTCCTAAGGATATTGCAATTGTAGAAGGTGAATTTAGCTATGATATGCCTGTAGATCTACCAGGATACCAGCCTACAAGTGAACCTAATTATTTACAGATTCGCAAATTAGTAGAAGCAGTTAGTAGAGCAAAAAAACCGGTTATTTTAGCTGGTGCAGGTGTTCTGCATGCTAAAGGATCTGAAGAGTTAAAAAAATATGCTGAACAACAACAAATCCCAGTTGCTAATACGTTACTAGGATTAGGAGGTTTCCCTGCTGATCATCCATTGTTTTTAGGGATGGCAGGAATGCATGGCACTTACACTGCAAATATGGCGATTTATGACTGTGACTTATTAATCAGTGTAGGAGCAAGATTTGATGACCGTGTAACAGGAAATTTAGAGCATTTTGCAAAACATGCAACGGTAGCTCATATTGATATTGATCCTGCTGAAATTGGGAAAAATGTGCCTACTCAAATTCCAATTGTAGGAGATGCAAAGCTAGTTCTAGAACAATTAATTAAGCAGGATGGTAAACAAGGTGATAACAATGAGTGGAATGAACAACTATCTTCTAATAAAGAAGAATATCCACTTATGTATAAAGATAGTGACTCTGACCTTAAGCCACAGAAAATTTTAGAACTTATTCACAAGTGGACGAACGGAGAGGCTATTGTCACAACAGATGTTGGTCAGCATCAAATGTGGGCTGCGCAGTATTATAATTTTCAAAATCCTAACAAATGGGTAACATCTGGTGGTCTTGGAACAATGGGCTTTGGTTTACCTTCAGCGATTGGTGCACAACTTGCTGATCGAGAATCAACAGTTGTTGCTGTACTTGGTGACGGTGGATTCCAAATGACTCTTCAAGAATTATCAGTTATCCATGAGTTAAACTTACCAATTAAAGTTGTAATCTTAAATAATGGTGCTTTAGGAATGGTAAGACAGTGGCAAGAAATTTTCTATGAAGAAAGATATTCTCATTCGAAATTCGTTTCTCAGCCTGATTTTGTAAAGCTTTCAGAGGCATATGGAATGAACGGTGTACGAATTGTTCAGGAAGATGGATGGGAAGAAAAATTAAAAGAGGCCATCTTGTCTGATGAACCAGTATTACTTGATATTCATGTTGCAAAAGATGAGAATGTGTACCCAATGGTTGCGCCTGGGAAAGGCTTGCATGAAATGGTAGGTGTTAAGCTATGAAAAGAATCCTCTCATTAACAGTATTAAACCAAACAGGGGTTTTAAATAGAATTACTGGATTATTTACAAAAAGGCATTACAACATTGAAAGTATCACGGTTGGTCATGCTGAAACCGAAGGGGTTTCCCGTATGACAGTTGTTGTAAATGCTCAAGAAGAAAAAGAAGTAGAACAAATTACAAAGCAACTAAATAAACAGATCGATGTTTTGAAAGTTGTTGATATCACATCTCAATCAATTGTATCTAGGGAGCTTGCCTTAATAAAAGTCATGTCAACTCCAGCGACTAGAATGGAGCTTCAAGGGTTAATTCAGCCATTCAGAGCAACTGTTATTGATGTTAGCCGTGAAAGTGTGGTTGTTCAAGTAACGGGTGAGCCTGAGAAAATTGAAGTGTTGATTGATTTGTTAAAACCATATGGAATTAAAGAAATTGCTAGAACTGGAACTACAGCTTTTACTCGTGGTACACAACGTACGACAAAAGAAGTTCCAATCTCAATTGTTTAAATCGTTTGTAATCTTGCCTGCAAGGTGCAGGTTAAAAAGATTCATATATAGCAATAGATCAAATTTATTCAAAAAATCATTTGAAGGAGAGATTATACATGACAACAGTATATTATAACGGAGACATTAACGAGGCAGTATTACAAGGGAAAAAGGTAGCTATCATCGGATATGGTTCACAAGGTCATGCACATGCATTGAACTTAAAAGAAAGCGGAGTTGACGTAGTAGTAGGTGTTCGTCAAGGTGGTTCTTTCAATAAAGCAGTTGAAGATGGACATCACGTAGTATCAGTTGCTGAAGCAGCACAATTAGGTGACTTAGTAATGGTATTACTTCCAGATGAGCAACAAGCGAAAGTATATGAAGAAGAAATTAAGCCAGGTTTAGAAGCAGGAAATTCTTTAGTATTTGCACACGGTTTTAACGTACACTTCAGCCAAATCGTACCACCTGCTGATGTTGATGTATTCTTAGTTGCACCAAAAGGTCCTGGTCACTTAGTAAGAAGAACTTATGAAGAAGGTGCTGGTGTTCCTGCATTATTCGCAATCTATCAAGATGTTTCTGGTTCAGCTAAAGAAAAAGCATTAGCTTATGCTAAAGGTGTTGGATCTGCTCGTGCGGGTGTATTAGAAACTACATTCAAAGAAGAAACAGAAACTGACTTATTCGGTGAGCAAGCTGTATTATGTGGAGGTTTAACTTCTCTAGTAAAAGCTGGTTTCGAAACATTAGTAGAAGCAGGATATCAACCAGAAGTTGCATACTTTGAGTGCTTACACGAGCTTAAATTAATCGTAGACTTAATGTATGAAGATGGAATGGCTGGTATGAGATATTCAATTTCTGATACTGCTCAATGGGGTGACTTCGTTTCAGGTCCACGTGTAGTTGATGGTCGTTCGAAAGAAGCAATGAAAGAAGTTCTTAAAGACATCCAAAATGGTAAATTTGCAAAAGAGTGGATCTTAGAAAACCAAGCAAATCGCCCACAATTCAATGCAATTAATAATAATGAAAATGAACATCAAATCGAAGTTGTTGGTAAAAAGCTACGTGCAATGATGCCGTTTGTAAAATCTAAACAAAAACAGAAAGAAGCGGTGAGTGTGAGTGCGAAAAATTAACCTATTTGATACAACGCTCCGTGATGGTGAACAATCTCCTGGTGTAAATCTTAATGTGAAAGAAAAACTAGAGATTGCTAAACAGCTAGAAAAACTCGGAATGGACGTTATTGAGGCAGGTTTTCCTGCTACATCAAAAGGTGATTTATTAGCAGTTCAAGAAATTGCAAAAACAGTGAAGAGCAGTTCAGTAACTGGCCTCGCTCGATCTGTAAAAGGGGATATTGATGCAGCATGGGAAGCATTAAAATATGCTGAAGAACCTAGACTACATGTTTTCTTAGCTACTTCTCCAATTCATAGAGAATTTAAGCTCAAGAAGACAAAAGAGCAGGTGATTCAGACAGCAGTTGAATCTGTACAATATGCTGCACAATTTTTCCCGATTATTCAATGGTCAGCAGAGGACGCTTGCCGCACTGAATTGCCGTACCTAGCTGCGATCGTTGAAAAGGTGATTGAAGCTGGTGCACATGTTATTAACATCCCAGATACGGTTGGTTATATTACTCCAAAAGAATACGGAGAAATTTTCACTTACCTTCGTGAAAATGTTAAGGGGATTGACAATGTCATTCTATCAGCACACTGCCATGATGATTTAGGCATGGCAGTTGCTAATTCCCTATCAGCTATAGAACATGGTGCTGGTCAGATTGAAGGAACAGTAAATGGGATTGGGGAAAGAGCAGGAAATGCTGCACTAGAAGAAGTTGCCGTTGCCCTTCATATTAGAAGTGATTACTATAAAGCAAAAACAGGTTTATATTTGAAAGAAACAAAGCGTACGAGTGATTTAATAAGTAGCTTAACCGGTATGGTTGTTCCTGGAAACAAAGCGGTAGTAGGGAGAAATGCATTTGCCCACGAATCCGGTATTCACCAGGATGGTGTTCTTAAAGAGAAAACAACTTATGAGATTATCTCACCAGAACTTGTAGGTGTTTCTACTAATTCAATGGTATTAGGTAAACATTCAGGTCGCCATGCATTTAAAAACAGACTACATGAACTAGGTTTTGAAATCTCAGATGAAGAAGTAAATAAATTATTTATTGCTTTTAAAGAATTAACGGAGAAGAAGAAAGAAATCACTGATGATGATTTAAAAGCCCTGCTTATTGAAGAAAAAGTGGCTAACAAGGAAGCTGCCTTTGAACTTAAATCTTTACAGGTTCAATATGGAACAGCTCAAATTCCTACGGCAACCATTACACTTCTAAACCAGGATAATGAGTTAATTCAAGAAGCAGCTACTGGAGCTGGTAGTGTTGAAGCAATTTATAATACGTTAGAAAGATGTGTTGGTCAGTCTATTACCCTAATTGACTACCGCATTCAATCTAATAGTGGTGGAAGAGACGCGCTAGCTCAAGTGTATGTAAAAATAAGAGTTGGAGAATCTGAAGCTAGTGGAAGAGGAATGGCACATGATGTGTTAGAAGCATCGGCGAAAGCTTACATCAATGCTGTAAATCGCATTTCTCTGCTAGCGGAAATTCCTCAATTAGAAGCAAGTCTACTAAATTAAAACCTTAAAGAGAAGGGGGATAGATCATGAAGAAAACAATCGCATTATTACCTGGTGATGGAATAGGTAAAGAAGTTGTTGATGTAACAGTAGAAATTTTAAAAGCAATTGCAGAACATTTTAACCATCAATTTCAGTTCAACTATGGATTAATCGGTGGTGACGCTATTGATCAAAAAGGCACTCCATTGCCTGAAGAAACAATTGAAGCTTGTAAGAAATCTGACGCCATTATTTTGGGGGCTGTTGGAGGACCTAAATGGGATCAAAATCCTGTAGAATTAAGACCGGAGCGTGGGCTGTTAGCTCTACGTAAGGCACTTGATTTATATGCGAATTTACGTCCTATCACTACGTTTGATAGTTTATTAGATTCTTCCCCTTTAAAGAAGGAGTATGTTAGTGGAGTAGACTTCGTTATCGTACGAGAGCTAACAGGTGGATTGTATTTTGGAAAACCAAGTGAGCGTATTGTTCGTGATGGTGAAGACGCTGTTGTTGATACATTATTTTATAAACGTTCTGAAATTGAACGAATTCTTGTATCTGCATTTGAAATTGCGCAGAAGCGTCGCAAGCATGTAACTTCTGTTGATAAAGCAAATGTACTTGAATCAAGTAGAGTTTGGAGAGAAGTGGCTGAAGAGGTGTCTGCAAGATACCCGGATGTAACACTTGAACATATGCTTGTTGACAATGCAGCTATGCAACTTATCAGATCACCAAGACAATTTGATGTTATTGTAACAGAAAATATGTTTGGAGATATTTTAAGTGATGAAGCATCAATGATCACAGGATCTCTTGGAATGTTATCTTCAGCAAGTTTATCATCATCAGGTTTACATTTATATGAACCTGTTCATGGTTCAGCACCTGACATTGCTGGCAAAGGCTTAGCAAATCCTGTCGCAACGATTCTTTCTGCTGCAATGTTACTACGTCAATCATTTGGATTAGAAGAAGAGGCAAAAGCAATTGAAAAGGCTGTTGATAATGTATTAAATTCAGGTACTCGTACAGCAGATCTTGCAAATGGTGAAAAAGCCGTGTCAACAAAACAAATGGGCGAAGAAATCAAAAATGCTCTTGCTGATGACCATGCCATTTTAAACATAATGGAAGCTTATTCTTAATTAGCTATAATAACTTTTTATTCACTATATAGAGACCGATACAATGCTTATCGGATTGAGGGGTATGACACAATGGAAGATGTCAGCCCCTCATTTTCCATCTATTAAGGGAGGATTACGACCGTGAAGCCAAAAACGATTATTGAGAAGATATATGATGAACATGTTGTTCAACAAGAACAAGGGAAGCCAGATCTTCTATATATCGATTTACACTTAGTACACGAAGTAACATCGCCACAGGCTTTTGAGGGACTTCGAGAGAAGAATCGTAAAGTAAGAAGACCAGACAGAACGTACGCTACGATGGATCATAATGTTCCAACAGTCAATCGCTTTGTAATCAGTGATGAAGTTGCCAAAAATCAAATTAGTGCACTTGAAAGAAACTGTAAAGAATTTGGAATTCGTTTAGCAGATCTTCAAAGTGAAGACCAAGGGATAGTACACGTAATTGGACCTGAGCTAGGGTTAACTCTTCCAGGAAAAACAATAGTTTGTGGAGATAGTCATACGTCAACACATGGAGCATTTGGTGCGATTGCATTTGGTATTGGGACGAGTGAAGTAGAACATGTTTTAGCTACTCAAACACTATGGAGACAGCGTCCGAAGACGTTGAATATACATGTACCTGGTAAGCTGCAAAAAGGTGTAACAGCTAAAGATGTTATACTAGCTGTTATTGGAAAATACGGAGTACGCTTTGGTACAGGATATATTATCGAATATACAGGTGAAGTGATTGAAAACTTATCAATGGATGAGCGTATGACAATCTGTAATATGTCCATTGAAGCAGGAGCTAGAGCAGGACTAATTGCACCGGATGAAACAACCTTCTCTTACATTAAGGGGAGAAAGTATGCACCTAAAGGGGAAGAGTTTGAACAGGCTGTTGAATACTGGAAAACATTAAGAACTGACGAAGGAGCAGAGTACGATAAAGTTATCACATTAAATGGTGATGAAATTGCTCCGATGGTAACATGGGGAACAAATCCAGGTATGTCGGTTGGTGTTGATCAAAAAACACCTGATTTAAATGATTTTCATAATGATGAAGAAGTTGATGAAGCTAAGCGTGCATACAGCTATATGGGTTTACAACCTAATACTAGAATTGAAGATATTACGATTGAACATGTGTTTATTGGGTCTTGTACAAATTCCCGTTTAACAGACTTAAGACAGGCAGCTGAAGTTATAAGTAGCTTAAAAGGCAAGAAGGTGCCGTCAGATGTACGTGCTATCGTTGTGCCGGGTTCTCAAAAGGTTAAAAAAGTAGCAGAAGAAGAAGGTCTAGATGTAATCTTTAAAGAAGCTGGCTTTGAGTGGAGAGAATCGGGTTGCAGTATGTGTTTAAGTATGAATAGTGACGTTGTACCAGAAGGAGAGCGCTGTGCATCTACCTCGAACCGTAACTTTGAAGGAAGACAAGGTAAAGGTGCCAGAACGCACTTGGTAAGTCCAGCTATGGCAGCTGCAGCGGCTTTACATGGACGTTTTGTAGATGTTCGTCATATTCAAGAGAACGCAATGTCATTTTAATTTTATTAATCTATAGGATGGAAATTGTTTAGGTGTGAAAGTGTTGTTACATCCATAGAAAAAGTATTCATATTAGGAGGGACATCATGCAACCATTTACTACACATAAAGGCAAAGTTGCTGTATTAAACAGAACAAATGTTGACACAGACCAAATTATTCCAAAACAATTTTTAAAGAGAATTGAAAAAACAGGATATGGACGGTTTGCATTCTTTGATTGGAGATATCTTCCTGATGGATCTGAAAATCCTGAATTTGAATTAAATCAAGAAAAAAGTAAAGGTGCGACAATTTTACTTGCGGGTGAAAACTTTGGCTGTGGGTCTTCTCGTGAGCATGCTCCATGGGCTCTTTCAGATTATGGTTTCAAAGCAATTTTAGCACCTTCTTATGCAGATATTTTTCACCAAAATTGTATGAAAAATGGCTTGCTGCCAATTACACTTGAGCAAACTGTTTTAGACCTTATCCGTGAAAAGTCAAATGCTGAAGGCTTTGAATTAACAGTTAATCTTGAAAAGCAAGAAATCACAGATCAAAATGGTTTAGTGCAAACCTTTGATGTTGATCCATATTGGAAAGATATGCTTTTACACGGAAAAGATGAAATTGATTTAACGTTACATTATGATAACCAAATTAAACATTACGAAGAAACAAGAAGAGCATCATTTTTATAATGATTGCTCTTTTTATATGTCTTAACCTAGCACTGCTTAAGCTTTCAGAAAATATTCAAAGTTAAATAGAATCGTCATTTCAACACTTTGAACTCACGAATTTCACAGAATTTAGTAGTACACAGGCGCCTCATGCGACGTCATTCAACAAAAATCGGGAAGTGACAGGCACCACCTCACACTTGTTTTCCAAGACTTGGATTGATAAACTGTATGCAAAGTAAGGTTGCTGGAGTTGACCAACGTATGAAACCGAAAAAAAAATCAAATGTTGTTCCCTTTCCTAATTTGAAGGAGAGGTATTTAGATAAGGGAACACTGTTATTGAAAGAAAAGAAGTATCATGAAGCACTTGAAATGTTTGCTGAAGCAAAGAAGCTTAAGGAAGATCAAGCTGAAATATATCTCGGTATGGCAATTTGCCTTATGGAGCTTGGTGACTTAACAGAGGCTAAAGATATTTGCAAAAAAATGCTGTTAGAAGACATAGGTCATTATTTTACTGTTTTACAGATTTATCTAACGATATTAATACAACTACGAGAATATCATGAAGTACAAACTACAATCGAAGCGGTGTTAGAGGAAAACCAGCTACCTGCTGAAAGTGCTGAACACTTTTATAAATTGTTGGAATTTAGTCGGAAAATGAATCAAAACGAAGTTGATATTCTTAATGATGTAGAAGACCAGGAAGAAGAACAACCATTATATTTAGAAGACCTTTTGCAAGATACAAATAAACAAATGGCCTACGTTCAGTCACTGCATGACAGTAACATTAGTAAACATTTTGCATCACTTAAAATTTTGTTAGAGAATGAACAAATTCATCCTACAATCAAATCAATGATTTTGCATTTAATGATTGAGCATGAAGTTGAAAAGGAAATGAAAGTAACGAAGTTCGGCGAAAGTCTTACGGTTGTACCTGCTAATCTGGAAGATCCTGCAGAATTTCCTTTTACTAAAAAAGTGTTAACTATATTAGATGATACGCTTGGTAATGAAAATCCTACATTATATGAAGCTGTTAAAGAATTATGGATAAGGCATCTGTATGTGTTATATCCTTTCTTACCACAGCCAACAGAAGCTAAGCTGTGGGCAGCTGCTTTGCATCTTGTTGGTTATTCGATGCATGGGATTTCAATTGAGCAAGAAGAAATAGAAGAGATCTATGATCAACCATTGCCAGATTTACAAGAAGCATGCAATAAAATCTATCAAATAGAAGAAATTTCTTATTTACAAATATGAGCTATATGTTGAAAGGAATTTATTCTGTGTTATAATAAAATGGTTGCAAAATAGTGATCATCGTATATAGGTCTTTTTTATTTTGGACAAAATGGACCTTATTTTTTATACTATTAGAAAAGTTGATGGTATGGGAAAAACTTAAAGCTTTGCCATTTGTCTTGAAGAAAAGCCAAGTTTTTCTAATACGAAATCCTATGCATGTTTAGTACTAGGTTACTTTTTACCGTACATAAAAACAGGTATATGTTCGTGGGGGATTGCCTAAAATGGGACAAGCGCCACAAATTACCTATCACTTATTCGCACAAATCATTATAGATCTTTGGAGGGACAACACATGTCAGTAAAATGGGAAAAATTAGAAGGGAACGATGGCGTTCTAACGGTTGAGGTTTCAGCAGAAGAGTTCACAACAGCTCTTGACGAAGCATTTAAAAAGGTTGTAAAACAAGTTTCTATTCCTGGATTCCGTAAAGGGAAAATTCCACGTGGAATGTTTGAACAACGTTTTGGTGTAGAATCACTATATCAAGACGCTTTAGACATCATCCTACCAACTGCATATCCTAATGCGGTTGATGAAGCTGGAATCGAACCTGTAGATCGTCCTGAAATCGATGTTGAACAAATCGAAAAAGGAAAAAGCTTAATCTTCACTGCTAAAGTTACAGTAAAGCCTGAAGTAAAATTAGGTGAATATAAAGGTCTAGAAGTTGAAAAATTAGACGATACTGTATCTGATGAAGATGTTGATAACGAATTAAAACAATTACAAGAGCGTCATGCTGAGCTAGTAGTAAAAGAAGAAGGCGCGATTGAAAACGGTGATACTGCAGTTATCGATTTTGATGGATATGTTGATGGAGAAGCATTCGAAGGTGGAGCTGCTGAAAACTATTCATTAGAAATTGGTTCTGGATCTTTCATTCCAGGATTTGAAGAACAATTAGTTGGTTTAGAAGCGGGTGCAGAGAAGGATGTAGAAGTAACATTCCCAGAAGAATACCACGCTGAAAACCTTGCGGGTAAACCAGCAGTATTCAAAGTGAAAATTCACGAAATCAAAACAAAAGAACTTCCAGCTCTTGATGATGAGTTTGCAAAAGATGTTAACGAAGAAGTTGAAACTCTTGATGAGTTAAAAGCTCAAACAAGAACTCGCCTTGAAGAAGCGAAAAAATCTGAAGCAGAAAACCAACTACGTGATTCACTAGTTGATAAAGCTGCTGAAGGTGCAGAAGTTGATATTCCAAATGCATTAATTGAAAATGAAATTTCACGTATGATGCAGGAATTTGAGCAACGTCTACAAATGCAAGGTATGAATCTTGATTTATACTTCCAATTCTCAGGTCAAGATGAAGAAGCGTTAAAAGCTCAAATGAAAGACGATGCTGAAAAACGCGTTAAATATAACTTAACACTTGAAGCAATTGCTAAAGCTGAGAACATTGAAGTTTCTGACAAAGATGTTGAAGCAGAATTAGCGAAAATGGCTGAAATGTACAACATGCCTATTGAAAACATTAAACAAGCACTTGGTGGAAACGCTGAAGGCTTAAAAGAAGATTTAAAAGTTCGCAAAGCGATCGATTTTCTTGTAGAAAATAGCAAAGTTGTTGCATAATATAATAAAAGGAACAAGGCGCGAGCACATCGTGCCTTGTTTTATACAATCATGTTTTATTTATATTCCTTTGGGAATGATATAAGAAAGCTAATACATACATAAACATTAAGTAAGAGAATATTAAGATCATCAACATTTTTGGGAAGAGCCCTCAGGTTGGGAGCTTTTTCAATGCCGAGTGGTTTCATTTCCTGTCAATGCTTCTCTTATGGTAAAATGCAGTACATACCGTTTTTATTTGTTTTAATTAGGGACATCTACCTGCTGACCTGAATAGTTGAAAGAATTAGTAGGGGTAAGGTGGAAATGTTTTGATTTAGATAAAGATACAAGGGGTGAAACAATGTTTAAATTTAACGACGAAAAAGGACAATTAAAATGTTCATTTTGCGGAAAAACACAAGATCAGGTACGTAAGCTAGTAGCTGGACCTGGAGTATATATATGTGATGAATGTATTGAACTTTGTACAGAGATTGTTGAGGAAGAGCTTGGTACAGAAGAAGAAGTTGAATTTAAAGATGTTCCAAAACCTAAAGAAATTCATGAAATATTAGATGAATATGTTATTGGCCAGGATAATGCCAAAAAATCATTAGCTGTTGCCGTTTATAATCATTACAAACGTATTAATTCAAACAGCAAGATTGATGATGTTGAGTTATCAAAAAGTAATATTTCTATGATTGGGCCTACAGGTAGTGGTAAAACGTTATTAGCCCAAACATTAGCAAGAATTTTAAATGTCCCTTTTGCTATTGCTGATGCTACTTCTTTAACAGAAGCTGGATACGTAGGTGAAGACGTTGAGAATATCTTACTAAAGTTAATTCAAGCTGCTGATTATGATGTAGAAAAAGCTGAAAAAGGTATTGTTTATATCGATGAAATTGATAAAGTGGCACGTAAATCAGAAAACCCGTCAATCACTCGTGACGTTTCTGGTGAAGGTGTACAGCAAGCATTACTTAAAATTCTTGAAGGAACTGTGGCTAGTGTTCCTCCTCAAGGTGGAAGAAAGCATCCTCATCAAGAATTTATTCAAATTGATACAACAAACATTCTCTTCATTTGTGGAGGAGCATTTGATGGAATCGAACAAATTATTAAACGTCGTCTAGGACGAAAAGTAATTGGATTTGGTTCAGATAATAAAAATGCTGATCTTGATAAAAAAGCTCTTCTTTCACAGGTTTTACCTGAAGATTTATTGAAGTTTGGATTGATTCCAGAGTTTATCGGTCGTTTGCCTGTCATTGCAAGCTTAGAGCCGTTAGATGAAGAAGCATTAGTTGAGATCTTAACAAAACCTAAAAATGCTCTTGTTAAACAATATCAAAAAATGCTTGATTTAGATGGTGTTGAACTTGAGTTTGAAGATGGAGCTCTTCTTGAAATTGCTAAAAAAGCAATTGAAAGAAAAACTGGTGCACGTGGTCTTCGTTCCATAATCGAGGGCATCATGCTTGATATGATGTTCGATTTACCATCTCGTGAGGACATCGTTAAAGCCATTATTACTGCTGAAACAGTTTTAGGGGAAACACCACCTAAACTTGTACTTAGCGATGGTACAGTTATTCAAGAGGATAAAAAAACATCTGCATAACATAATCTTTTAAAAGGAAGTTGGTTTAACCAGCTTCCTTTTTTTGATGCCTTTTCCAATCCACCTCCTGTAAATACTTGTATTGAAATCATGTTTATTCCTGCTAAAGCTAGGAGATACTAGCTATAAATAACCGCTTCTTACAAGGTTTATCCATTTTAATTTTGCCTTTCCTAGGCAAAAACGAAAGTCGCCTTTTGTCCCTTTAGATTAACGAACATTTCATACATAGATGTGGAAATCTTTTTATGGGGCAAAACAAGCTTTTACTAACCTCTCGAAGAGTTACTTTTAACAAAGTATTATGCTTCGTTTACTTTTCACCGTAGCGGTAACAAGACATCTTTGCAGGAGGGACGCCAATGAGTTGGACGAGTATCGCGCTGTTTATTCAGCTGTTTTTTGGGATTATTATTGGAATGTATTTTTGGAATTTATTAAAGAGTCAACGTACTCAAAAGATATCAATTGACAGAGAATCAAAGAAAGAAATGGAACAATTAAGAAAAATGAGAGCTATTCGGTTAACCGAACCTCTTGCAGAAAAGGTACGCCCAAAAAGTTTTAATGATATAGTAGGACAAGAGGATGGTATTCGTTCGTTACGTGCTGCGCTATGCGGTTCAAACCCTCAACATGTCATTGTATATGGACCACCAGGTGTAGGGAAGACAGCGGCTGCTAGACTCGTTTTAGAAGAAGCTAAGAGAAATAAAAGATCACCATTTAAAGAAAATGCTGTATTTGTAGAATTAGATGCTACAACAGCAAGATTTGATGAAAGAGGGATTGCTGATCCTCTCATTGGATCTGTTCATGATCCAATTTATCAAGGTGCTGGAGCAATGGGGCAAGCTGGAATTCCTCAGCCTAAGCAAGGAGCTGTATCTCATGCTCATGGGGGCGTTTTATTTATCGATGAAATCGGTGAACTTCACCCTATTCAGATGAATAAGTTATTAAAAGTACTTGAAGATCGTAAAGTATTTTTAGAAAGCGCTTATTATAATGAAGAAAATACACAAATACCAACACATATCCATGATATTTTTAAAAATGGTCTACCAGCTGATTTTAGGTTAATAGGAGCTACAACAAGAACACCTAATGAAATACCACCAGCCATTCGTTCTAGATGTCTTGAAGTATTTTTTAGAGATTTGGAACAGGAAGAACTGGCAGTTGTGGCGAAAAAAGCAGCAGATAAAGTAGAAATGGAAGTAAGCGACAAGGGAATTGATCTCTTAACTTCCTATGTTAGAAATGGCCGTGAAGTTGTAAATCTTATGCAAATTGCTACAGGTATGGCAATGTCAGAAGACAGGAAAGAAATTACTGTTGAAGATATCGAATGGGTTATTAATTCAAGTCAGTTAAGCCCAAGATTTGAAAAGAAAATTGAAGATAACTCAAGAGTCGGTTTAGTAAATGGGCTTGCCGTTCATGGTCCTAATACAGGGGCATTGTTAGAAATTGAAGTCACCGTCATTCCTTCTCAAAAAGATAAGGGCACCATTAATATAACAGGAATTGTGGAAGAGGAAAGTATTGGTGATCGATCTAAATCCATTCGTAGAAAAAGTATGGCAAAAGGCTCGATTGAGAATGTTATTACTGTTCTACGTTCTATGGGCATACAAGCAGATGATTATGATATTCATGTGAATTTTCCAGGTGGTACACCAATTGATGGCCCATCAGCAGGAATTGCAATGGCCACAGGAATTTTCTCAGCTATTCATAAGATTGCCATTAGCAATAAAGTGGCCATGACTGGAGAAATTAGCATTCATGGAAATGTAAAGCCTATAGGCGGAGTTATTCCGAAAATAAAGGCGGCAAAAAAGGCTGGTGCAGATATAGTCATTATTCCAAAAGAAAACATGCAATCCATTCTAAAAGAAATTGATGGGATAACGATTATACCGGTAACAAATCTTCAAGAAGTCTTTGATATAGCACTTGTTGATCCACCAACTGAAAAGCCATTGCAACACGAAGATTCACCTTCATTTCCACATCAAGAATCTGTATAAAAGAGTTAATCTTAAAGAGATCTCCTTTACAATAAAGAAGATCTCTTTCCTTTTTTAAGCTTCGGTCAACTCTAGTCATTTCCAATTTTATCTTAATGAGAATTCCGGAATTTCCTTTTTCAACTTATCGTATTGGGGTATACTACCTATTGACTAAAGTAGTTTAATTAGACACTTGAAAAAGAATAAGATAGAATTGAACAAGAATGAATTATCATGTCATGGAGGTGTAAACGCATGGCGAAATCAAATAATCAAATTGTCCCCCTCCTACCACTAAGAGGCTTGTTAGTATATCCAACAATGGTACTGCACCTTGATGTAGGAAGAGAAAAATCTGTTCAGGCGTTAGAAAAGGCTATGATGGAAGATCATATTATCTTTTTAACGACACAAAAAGAGATTTCGATAGATGAGCCAAACAAAGAAGATATTTATGAAATAGGAACATTGACTAAAATTAAACAAATGTTGAAATTACCAAACGGTACAATCCGCGTACTCGTTGAAGGAATAGAGCGAGGTAAGATTCAACGTTTTGTTGATGAGGATGAATACTATTCTGTTGAAGTTTCTATTTATAAAGACCCTGAAGAGAAAAGTGTAGAAGAAGAAGCTTTAATGCGAACAATGTTAGAATATTTTGAGCAATACATAAAGCTTTCTAAAAAAGTGTCTGCTGAAACATATGCAACCGTTTCTGACATTAATGAGCCAGGACGAATGGCTGATATTATTGCTTCGCATCTTCCTTTAAAATTAAAGGAAAAACAAGAGATATTGGAAACCCTTGATGTGACAGAACGATTGAACAAAGTGATTTCCATTATCCACAATGAAAAAGAAGTACTTCAGCTGGAGAAAAAGATTGGCCAACGAGTTAAAAAGTCCATGGAGCGTACGCAAAAAGAATATTATTTACGCGAACAGATGAAAGCCATCCAAAAAGAGCTTGGTGAAAAAGAAGGCAAGCTTGGAGAGGTTTCAACGATGAAGGAACGAATTGAAGAAGTGGGAATGCCAGAACATATAAAAGCAGTGGCTTTAAAAGAACTGGACCGCTATGAAAAAGTTCCTTCAAGTTCAGCCGAGAGTGGCGTTATTCGAAATTACATTGAGTGGCTCCTGTCTCTACCATGGTCAAAAGCAACTGACGATCGTTTAGATGTGAATGTTGCTGAGGAAATCTTAGACGAAGAACACTATGGCCTTGAAAAGGTTAAAGAGCGTGTAATTGAGTATTTAGCGGTACAACAATTGACCAATTCATTAAAAGGGCCAATTTTATGCCTTGCAGGACCTCCGGGAGTTGGGAAAACATCATTAGCTCGTTCAGTAGCTAAATCGTTAAATCGAAATTTCGTTAGAATATCACTTGGTGGAGTAAGAGACGAATCCGAAATTCGTGGACATCGACGTACATATGTTGGTGCAATGCCTGGAAGAATTATTCAAGGTATGAAGAAGGCCGGAACAATTAATCCTGTGTTCCTTTTAGATGAAATCGATAAAATGTCCAGTGATTTTAGAGGAGATCCTTCTGCAGCTTTACTGGAAGTGTTAGATCCTGAGCAAAATCATAACTTTAGTGATCACTATATTGAAGAAACATATGATTTATCGAAAGTTATGTTTATTGCAACAGCTAATAACCTTGCTACAATTCCAGGACCATTGCGCGATCGTATGGAAATTATTAATATAGCTGGTTACACGGAACTGGAGAAAATTCATATTGCTAAAGATCATCTACTACCAAAGCAATTACAAGAACATGGACTTAAAAAATCACATCTGCAAATCCGTGAAGATGGAATTCAAAGCATCATTCGCTATTATACAAGAGAAGCCGGGGTTCGTGGGCTAGAGCGCCAGTTAGCAGGAGTGTGTCGTAAAGCTGCTAAAATGATTGTAAAAGAAGAGCGGAAGAAGATCATTATTACGGACAAAAATATTGAAGAATTTCTTGGGAAAAAACGCTTTAGATATGGACAAGCGGAACTTGAGGATCAGATTGGTGTTGCAACTGGTTTAGCTTATACAACAGTTGGCGGCGATACCCTATCGATTGAAGTATCAGTAACGCCTGGTAAAGGAAAGCTGATTTTAACCGGGAAGCTTGGCGATGTTATGAAAGAATCTGCTCAGGCGGCATTTAGCTATATTCGCTCGCGTGCTGAAGAGCTGAACATTGAACGTGATTTTCATGAAAAGAATGATATTCATATCCATGTTCCTGAAGGTGCTGTACCTAAAGATGGTCCATCAGCAGGTATAACAATGGCTACAGCGTTAATTTCAGCATTAACAGGTAGAGCCGTAAGAAAAGAAGTTGGAATGACAGGAGAAATCACTTTACGTGGTAGAGTACTTCCAATTGGTGGCTTGAAAGAGAAAACATTGAGTGCTCATCGTGCTGGTTTGACTAAGATTATTGCACCAAAAGACAATGAAAAGGATTTGGATGATATTCCAGATAGTGTTCGAAATGAACTTACCTTTGTCTTAGTTTCACATTTAGATGAAGTGTTAAAACATGCGTTAACAGAGGAGAAATAATGAAAGTAACAAGTTCAGAAATCGTTATAAGCGCAGTTAAGCCTGCTCAATATCCAGAAGGAGATTTACCGGAAGTAGCATTAGCAGGTCGTTCTAATGTTGGTAAATCATCCTTTATTAATAAATTGCTAGGTAGAAAAGGATTAGCCCGAATTTCATCAAAACCAGGGAAAACACAAACATTAAATTTTTATATCATTAATGAAATGCTACACTTTGTTGATGTGCCTGGATATGGATATGCCAAGGTTAGTAAAAAGGAGCGTGAAGCATGGGGGAAAATGATTGAAACCTATATCACTTCTCGTGAACAGTTGCGTGCTGTTATCCTTTTAATTGATCTTAGACATCCTCCAACAAGTGATGATGTGCTGATGTATAACTTCCTAAAGCATTATGACATTCCAACAATCGTTGTGACGACCAAAGCAGATAAAATTCCTAAGGGTAAGTGGCAAAAGCATGCTAAGGTGATAAAAGATGCCCTAGAAATTGATAAAACCGATCCATTAGTTATTTTTTCATCAGAAACCGGCTTAGGTAAAGATGAAGCTTGGAAAACGATCCTTCATTATACGTCATAAAGTTTGGTTTAAAGCAATTTACAAGTAAATCAGCAAAGAAAAATGCTTGGAGGCATATTATGCTCCAAGCATTTTTCATATCACCCATTATCTTCAAGAATCGGCAGCAATTAAGCGGAGAAATTCCTTTTAATGAGGAAATAGCACGCGAAATAGATTAAATAAACGGAAAGTTTCCGTCTATTTAATCAAAAAAGCTGGAAATGGGCCATTTTACTTTACTTAACCGGAAAAACTCCGCTTATATCCCTTAACTGAGTTCCATTCTTCAGTATAACCGGAAAAGCTCCGTGTATTTAAATGATCTGTTACTCAATTAATGGTAGTTAAAGATCATTTATAGCACAACAATCGGAATAACAATGAGCTTGCGAATTTTCATGTTCACACAAATTATGTCACCATGTTAAAAGGGTTTGGAAATTCAAGGCGTATTTTACCGTTCATTCCATTTCATTAAACTTCATATATATCAACAAAAAAGAAGCAGTCTTATTCACTTGCGAATAAGACTGCGAATTGGTGCGCTATTTTAGTTATTGTATGCCAAAACCGAACCGGTTATGGAAATATACCAGAGTCTTTTGGTGTTATCAACATCGACATATTTCAACAAAATGTGGGAAGTGACAGGCACCCTATCTCCTTCTCCGCAGCACTAACAATAAAGCACCAATAACAATAAAAAGTAGTGGCCAGTAAGTTTCAATAAAGTCTACACCGTTTTCGATGATCGTTAGGGATTGAATAATTTTATGGAAAAAGTGTAGAAATAAGCCTATAGCTAATATAATAAGACCTTGCTGATAACCGGTTTTAGTTTTTGTAGCAGTTAAAATTATCCCAAGAGACAAGATGAATAAAAAAGCAGCAGGATAATCAGGCCAAGAAGCAATCTTGCTAGCAAAGTGAAAGTGGATACCAAGGCCTGCTAAAATGATTCCTGGTAAAATGGCTGACGCATCTTGTTCAAAATGACCACTAACTAAAAACGTAAGTCCAAGTAAAATTAATAAAAAAGGCCAACTGTTTTGTCCTTCAAATAAATGAATATTTAATTTTTGGATAGAATAAAAAATGCCAATTCCTAATAGTAGCATTGTTGGTAATAATGTAATTTTTTTCATTGTCCACCTCTTGCATGAATAGTATATAAGGAAAACCTGTCCGTTGTGGTCGGAGAATTTAATTGATATGTTTCCTTGTCCAAATCAATAGCTTGATTAACTTCGTAATTTTTGTTATTGTACAGAGTGAATAGTATGAGAATGATGTCAGAGAATGTAGAATTTCTTATAGAAAAAACAGTGTTTTTTGTGAACAAATACACACGACCATTAATAAGTTGAAAATGGTGTGAATCAGTGAAATAATAAACATATTTTATCATAACATATAGTTTCAAAGACTGTTCACATTTTTTAGAAGAGAAAAAAATCAATCGTGATATACTAGAAGTAGAGATCCTTGTACATGGGGGTGTATAAGAAAATGCATATACTTGTTGTCGGCTTAAATTATAAAACAGCCCCTGTTGAAATTCGCGAAAAGCTCTCGTTTCAACCTCAAGAGCTAACAGATGCGATGAAACAGTTAAAAGAACAAAAAAGCATACTTGAAAATGTCATTGTATCTACCTGCAACCGTACAGAAATATATGCTGTAGTAGATCAACTTCATACAGGACGTTATTATATTAAAGCATTCTTGGCAGATTGGTTCGGACTAGAGAAAGAAGAGATTTCACCGTATTTAACTATTTTTGAACAAGATGGTGCATTAGAGCATTTATGTAGGGTAGCATGCGGATTGGATTCTATGATTTTGGGTGAAACTCAAATTCTGGGACAGGTTCGTACTAGCTTTTTACAGGCCCAGGAAAACAACACAACAGGAACAGTATTCAATCAGCTGTTTAAGCAAGTAATCTCATTGGCTAAACGTTCACATTCAGAAACTGATATTGGAGCAAATGCTGTTTCAGTTAGTTATGCAGCAGTTGAACTTGCTAAGAAAATCTTTGGTGACCTTCGTTCTAAGCACGTACTCATTTTAGGTGCGGGTAAGATGGGGGAATTAGCTGTGCAAAATCTGCATGGCAGTGGTGTAGGTAAAGTTACTGTTATGAATAGAACGTTGCAGAAGGCTGAAGAGCTTGCTAATCGTTTTAATGGAAAGGCAAAAGGAATAAACGAACTTCAGTGTGGATTAGTGGAAGCGGATATTCTTATTAGTTCAACTGGTGCTAAAGATTTTGTTATTACTAAAGAAATGATGACACATGTGGAAAAAATGAGAAAAGGTCGCCCATTATTTATGGTCGATATTGCTGTGCCACGTGATTTAGATCCTAAGCTTGCGGATTTAGATAGTGTATTTCTTTATGATATTGATGATTTACAAGGGATTGTTGAAGCAAACTTACAAGAGCGTAAAGTTGCAGCGGAAAAGATTGAACTGATGATCGAAGCGGAGATTGTTCAATTTAAACAATGGATTAATACGCTTGGGGTTGTACCTGTTATTTCAGCACTTCGTCAAAAAGCTTTAAATATTCAAGCTGAAACGATGGAAAGTATCGAGCGAAAAATGCCTAACTTAACTGAACGTGAAAGAAAAGTTTTAAGTAAGCATACAAAAAGCATTATTAATCAATTGCTTAAAGATCCGATTGTAAAGGTAAAAGAGCTATCTGCAGAGGCTAATGCACAGGAATCATTGGATTTATTTATGAAAATCTTTAATATCGAAGAAGCTGTTGAAGAGCAAATGAAAATGGATAAATCAGATAAACAAACTGTTCATGCAAACGATCCGATTTATCGTGCTTCACTTCAATCGTAAGTGAAAGGACCTTTCATTATGGAGATGAGCTTAAGCAGAATTAATGAATTAACCATAATACTTTATGCTATTTGTGTACTCTTATATTTTATAGATTTTCTTAATAATAACCGGAAGGCGAATCGAGCTGCCTTCTGGTTACTTTCTATTGTTTGGCTATTACAAACAATTTTTTTATTTGTTCGTATGTTTGAAACAGGTAGATTTCCTGTTTTAAATGTGTTTGAAGGGCTTTATTTTTATACATGGGTGTTAGTCACATTGTCACTTGTTTTAAACCGTTTTCTTAAAGCGGAATTTATTATCTTTTTCACAAACGTAATAGGCTTTATCATGATGGCCATACATACTTTTGCCCCAGCTCAATACGAGTCGGCTGCTGTATCAAGTCAGCTTGTCTCGGAACTGCTATTAATTCATATTACGATGGCCATACTTTCTTATGGGGCGTTTTCACTATCGTTTGTGTTTTCGATCCTTTATACCATTCAATATAATTTACTCAAAAAGAAAAAGTGGGGAAAGCGCCTTCTTCGATTAGAAGATCTTTCAAAACTCGACCATATGTCATATGTATTAAATGTTATCGGCGTACCTATGCTGTTATTAAGTTTAATTTTAGGGGTTATTTGGGCCTATATTAAAGTAGCTCATTTTCAATGGTATGATGCGAAAGTGCTAGGGTCATTTATGGTGTTAGTGACGTATGGGATCTATCTTTATATAAGAATTGTGAAAGAATTACAGGGCAGGTCTGTTGCTCTTTTAAACATAGCATCGTTTTTAGTTTTATTAATTAACTTTTTCTTGTTTGGTAGTCTATCAAGGTTTCATTTTTGGGATTCATGATTGGTTGCTTTTAGACATAGTAGGAGGAGCATATGCGAAAAATAGTTGTTGGATCTAGACGTAGTAAATTAGCATTAACACAAACAAATTGGGTAATTAATCAGTTAAAATCTTTTGGTTTACCGTTTGAATTTGAAATCAAGGAAATTGTGACAAAAGGTGATCAAATTTTAGATGTAACTTTATCAAAAGTTGGAGGAAAAGGCTTGTTCGTAAAGGAAATCGAGCAAGCAATGATGAACGGTGAAATTGATATGGCTGTTCATAGTATGAAGGATATGCCTGGGATTTTACCGGAGGGTTTAACGATAGGATGCATTCCAAACCGTGAGGATCACCGAGATGTTCTTATCTCTAAAGATCATAAAAAGCTTTCAGATTTACCAAGTGGAGCAATTGTCGGAACAAGCAGCTTGAGACGAAGTGCGCAGCTTTTAATTGAAAGACCTGACCTCGAAATTAAATGGATTAGAGGAAACATAGATACTCGCTTAGAGAAGCTGAAAACAGAAGATTATGATGCAATTATTCTAGCTGCAGCAGGCTTGGCACGCATGGGCTGGAGTCAAGACGTTGTTACTGAATTCTTAGAGCCGGAAATTTGCCTACCAGCAGTAGGGCAAGGTGCTTTAGCAATTGAATGTCGCGCGGATGATCTAGAATTGTTAGATCTTTTTGCAAAATTCACTGATTTGTCTACGAAATTAGCCGTTACTGCTGAGAGGACCTTCCTTACTAAAATGGAGGGTGGATGCCAAGTACCTATTGCTGGATTTGCAACAGTAAATGAAAAGGAAGAAATTGAATTTACAGGTCTTATTGCCTCACCTGACGGGAAAGAAGTGTATAAACAAACGGTTACAGGAACAGATCCAGTAGCATTAGGGAGTAAAGTCGCAGAAACATTAACAAATCAAGGAGCTAAAGCCCTAATCGACCGGGTAAAAGAGGAGTTAGATCAATAATGGGGGAGATCCGTCCTTTACAAGGGAAACGGGTTTTAATTACTAGAGCAAAGTCTCAAGTAGAAGAATTTATTCAAAAAATTGAAGAAGAAGGCGGAGTCGGGATATCCGCTCCGCTTCTAGAAATAAGACCTAAAAAATCAAATGAATCTATTATTCAACAAACGCTTACAAGATTACATGAATTTGATTGCATTGTGTTTACGAGTGCAAATGGTGTTATTTACTTTAAAGAGTTCTTAGATCGATTTGGAATTCCTTATGAAGCATTACAGCATATGATTGCCGCTTCTGTTGGAAGAAAAACGAGTAAGCAAATGGAGAAACTAAATCTCAATGTTTCTGTTATACCTGAAGAATTTGTGGCTGAAAAGCTGGCAGAAAGCATAGGGGAAAACCTTTCTAAATCTTCAAAAATCCTTGTGATTAGAGGAAATCTATCAAGACCAGTTTTGATAACAGAATTAAAAAAACAAGGTTTTAACACAGAAGATTTAATTGTCTATGAAACAATACATAATAAAAGAGAAGCTGCTAAGCTTATTTCATATCTCAAAGAAGATCAGCTAGATTACATAACCTTTACAAGCTCATCTACTGTTGACAGCTTTATGAAAGTACTACATAAATCAGAACTCATGGAGCATTTGAGTAAAGTTACCTTCATATGTATCGGCCCACTTACGAATAAAACGTTAAAAGAATATGGATTTATAGGTGTTATGCCTGTTTCCTATACAATTGATGACATGGTGAAGTTAATGGTTGAATTAGAACAAAACCGGGAGGATAATCAATGAATATTCAATTTACAAGACACCGCCGTTTACGTAACAGCAATAACCTAAGAGCAATGGTGAGGGAAACACATCTTCGCCCAGAGGACTTTATTTATCCAATTTTCGTTGTAGAAGGGGATAATAAGAAAAACGAAGTTCCATCAATGCCAGGTGTTTACCACTTGTCTTTAGATCTACTGAATCAAGAAATTGAAGAGGTTGTTTCGTTAGGGGTTAAGTCTGTTATCTTATTTGGTGTTCCTGATGAAAAGGACGATGTAGGAACTCAAGCTTATCATGATAATGGAATTGTTCAACGTGCAACTAGACAGGTAAAAGAATCCTTCCCTGAATTAGTTGTTGTTGCGGATACATGTCTATGTCAATATACAGATCATGGACATTGTGGAATTGTTGAAAATGGACAAGTATTAAACGACCCTACCCTTGATTTGCTTGCACGTACCGCTATCAGCCAAGCAAAAGCAGGTGCCGATATTATCGCTCCTTCAAACATGATGGATGGCTTTGTAGCTGCAATCAGACATGGGTTAGATGAAGCTGGCTTTGAACATATTCCGGTTATGTCTTATGCAGTTAAATATGCAAGTGCTTTTTACGGGCCGTTCCGTGATGCTGCACACAGCACACCACAATTTGGTGATCGAAAAACATATCAAATGGATCCTGCTAATCGTGATGAAGCATTAAGAGAAGCTCAGTCCGATTTAGAAGAGGGTGCGGACTTTTTAATTGTAAAACCGGCATTATCTTATTTAGATATTATCCGTGATGTGAAAAATCAATTCAACGTTCCTATTGTTGCTTATAATGTTAGCGGTGAGTATTCTATGATTAAAGCAGCTGCACAAAATGGATGGGTTGATGAAAAAGCATTGGTGATGGAAATGTTAGTCGGAATGAAACGTGCAGGTGTTGATTTAATTATTACATACTTTGCAAAAGACGCAGCACGGTGGATAAGGGAAGATCAATAAGGGAAAGCCTTTTACTTTACAAGAGGAAGGAAGAGGAATGAAAATGAATAGCTATCAAAAAAGCGAAAGTGCATTTCAAGAAGCTCAATCATTAATGCCCGGTGGTGTTAATAGTCCTGTAAGAGCATTTAAATCTGTTGGAATGAATCCTATATTCATGGAACGAGGAAAAGGCTCAAAAATCTATGATATCGATGGAAATGAATATATTGACTATGTTCTTTCTTGGGGACCACTTATTCATGGTCATTCGAACGATACTGTAGTTGAAGCTATTAAAAAAGTTGTTGAATCAGGTACAAGCTTTGGTGCTCCTACCCTGATTGAAAACGAACTTGCAAAGCTTGTAATAGATCGTGTACCTTCGATTGAAATCGTCCGTATGGTAAGCTCAGGGACAGAAGCAACGATGAGTGCATTACGATTAGCAAGGGGCTATACTGGACGAAATAAAATCATTAAGTTTGAGGGCTGCTACCATGGTCATGGTGATTCTTTATTAATTAAAGCAGGATCAGGAGTTGCAACGTTAGGATTACCAGATAGTCCTGGTGTACCTGAAGGAATTGCGAAAAATACGATTACCGTTCCATACAATGATTTAGAAAGCATTCAATATGCATTTGAACAATTTGGAGAAGACATTGCAGGGATCATTGTAGAACCTGTAGCAGGGAACATGGGAGTTGTTCCACCTCAACCAGGTTTCCTTGAGGGGTTACGAGCAATGACAGAACAATATGGTGCCTTATTAATCTTTGATGAGGTTATGACAGGGTTCCGTGTAGATTATGGCTGTGCTCAAGACTATTACGGTGTTACACCTGATTTAACATGCCTTGGCAAGGTAATTGGTGGAGGTTTACCTGTAGGAGCTTATGGTGGTAAAGCGGAAATTATGAAGCAAATTGCTCCAAGTGGACCAATTTATCAAGCAGGAACTTTATCAGGAAACCCACTCGCGATGACAGCGGGATATGAAACATTAAAACAGTTAACAAGAGATTCTTATGAGGAATTTAAGCGTAAAGCAGATCGTCTTGAGGAAGGTCTGTCAGCTGCTGCTAATGAGTATGAAATTCCGCATACAATCAATCGTGCCGGCTCTATGATTGGCTTCTTCTTCACTAATGAAAATGTAACAAATTACGAAAAAGCGAAAACGTCAAATCTTGATTTCTTTGCAAGCTACTATCGAAGCATGGCAAATCAAGGAGTATTCCTTCCTCCATCACAATTTGAAGGCTTATTCCTATCAACAGCACACACAGACGCGGACATTGATCATACAATAGATGCTGCAAAGAAGGCATTTGCAGATTTGAAAAAATAATTTTGATTAAATTAAATCCATCACAAGTTGTGGTGGATTTTTTATGTTTTTTAAAATATCATCATAATTTCCTTCTTTCACACATACATCTGTAATGTCATAGTTATTTTGCTAGGCTATTTGAAAGGAGGAAATATTTTTGTCACAACAACAACTACGTTTCTCAGTAGAAGAATCTGTTTGGTTTCAAAAAGGACAGGAAGTATCTGAACTTTTATCTATTTCTTTAGATCCGGATATTGCAATTCATGAACATGATCAGTACATTTCCATTCGTGGTGCCCTGCAGCTTACTGGGGAATATAAAATAGAAACGGAAAGTTCTGAAGAGGAAACGTTCGAATACGCAAATGTACGTTATGTAAATGAGGTCGATACACGTGAAGATGGTGTGAGCGTCTTAAATCATCGTTTTCCTGTTGATATTACGATTCCTAGAAATCGAATTCAACAGCTAGACGAGGTGTATGTTTCGATCGAATCCTTTGATTATGATTTACCTGAACATGCTTGCTTAAAATTAATAGCTGATTTATCTATAAGCGGAATTTCGAATGGAGAGACAGTGGAAGAAGAAGAGAGACCTACAGAAGAACCTAAGGAAGAAGCATTTGAAGCTCTTTTCCGTGAAGAACAAAACACTGCTGAACATAATAATCCCGAGCCTGTTTCAAGCATAGAGCCTACACCTTCACCTTTTTCTTCTTTCTATGAGGAAAGAAAGTTAGATGAAGAAGACGTGGACAAATTATCACCTTCCTTCTCTGTCACGAAAGAACAGGAAGTAGTTGAAGAGCGTGAGGAGGAAGTAGAAGAAGAAGTGGTTGAAGCGTCTCCTGTTGAATATGAAAAAGAAATTGTAGAGCCTGAACCGGCTGTTGATGAAGAAGTTAATGTTGAGCCGCAAGGACAAACTGAAGAAGAGGTTTACGATCCATTTGTTGTGGAAGTAAGAAGAGAAGAACCAACTCCTGAACCTCAAGAAGTACAATACTCCTTTTTCTCTAAAACCGAAGAAGAGCCGACAAATGTAGATGAAGATTTACAAAAGAAAGATGAAGTTGGTCGTGAAGAGGGAGAAACAAAGGATGCCCATTACTTAACAAGTTTATTTGCAAGAGACGAAGAAGAAGATTTCTCCAGAGTGAAAATGTGTATTGTTCAACAAGGAGATACACTTGAACTAATTAGTGAGAAATATGAAATTTCCATTCAACAAATTTTACGTGTAAATGAGTTTCATGCAGATCAAGATGTATATGAAGGACAAATTCTTTATATCCCTGCATACTCAACAAGTAAATAAAATCTATTATTTATTTGAAAGACAAAGAACAGCATGGGGCATCTTTTTCCTCGGCTGTTTTTTTCAATTTTCTTTCTAAGGAGTAGAGGTGATAGGATCTATGTCGATGCAGCTAAGCGAACTAAGGCTTTTGCTACAAAATTACGATTTATACCCTGAATATACAGAGGAAATCACCAAGAAAACAATTAAGGTATATACAGATACCGGTCCTTATGTATTAAAGAAATTATCAAGTGAATTTAATCCATATTTTGTTGATTCTATTCGAATCTTAAATGAACAAAAATATTCGAATTATGTTCCACTTTTAAGAAATAAACAGCAGCAGCTTATTTCTCAATATAATGGGGAGTACTATTACTTAATGCCATGGCTTGTGAATGAACAAGAAGAAGAACGTGATGCTCGTCATCAACTTCTATTTAAAGAGGTAGCAAACCTTCACAAACGAACAGAAAAGAAAATATCTCTTGATGGTCAAGAGGCAACAAATCATTATGAAAAACTAACGAATAAATTGGATGAAGAAAAAGCACGTATTGAAACCTTTGTTGAAGAATGTGAGAAAAAGATTTATTTATCTCCATTTGAGTTGCAAGCCGTTACTTACTATACTGAGGTGTCAAGAGCTATTGAATTTTCTCGTAAAAAGCTTGATGAGTGGTATGAGAAAATGACAGATCAAAAGTCTTCAAGAGTAGTGTTAACGCATGGAAAAGTATCTGCGCGCCACTTCTTATATGATGATGATGGAAATGGTTATTTATCAAACTTTGAGAAATCGTCATATTCAAGTCCTATTGATGATTTTTTATTATTTTTGAATCGAACGGCGAAAACGTATCCAATTCAAAGTGATGATGTTGTGAATTGGTTTTATTCCTATCAAAAAGACTACCCATTTACAGAAGAGGAAATGCTTTTATTTATTGGTTATTTGGCTTATCCAGAGCGACTATGTCGTTTCATTAAAAACTATTCAAAAAAGGGGAAAAAGAGCTCTGAGTTAGAAGCAAATAAACAGCTTGTAAGAGCTTATTGGCAATTTAAAAATATTGAGTACTTTGTCATGAAGGTTTCCGAAATAGAAAACAGAAAGAAAATGGAAGCAGAAGCAGCAGAGGCACAAACTGAATCTTAGAAATGAAAAGGAATCGGACAATTCCGATTCCTTTTTTACTGTTAAATCCAATCATAACGGAGTGCAATAGCTAAGCCAATTAAAATACCGAGCAAAAGAACATCAAATGTTGTAGGAAAGAAAACAGTTCGAATGCCCTGGAAGATGGTTAAAGGAATGATAATCTGTACGCCGACCGCCCGAATTTGTCTAAGCCATGGCGGGAGTGTGTAAGGGCTATACCGCCTCTTCATATGACAACTCCTCCTCGTTTAAGCTTTTCTATAAAACTACTCACAATTTCAGAAATAGCTCATATTATGTGTTTAAAAATAAAGAATTGTTCGTGCAAAGGACCACTTAATGTAAAATATGCCAAGATTCTGTGATAGGTGCCTGTATGAAAGGGAAGAAATATGGGGAAAATATTGACGAAAAAAAGGATTGTTTAGTAATATAGAATAAGTTGTTAAAGAAAAAGTACATAATGATGAAACGTTGAATGGGAAGAGTACAATCGTCATCACTTTACAGAGAGAGAAATCATTGCTGGAAGATTTCTTAAGTAGAGGCATTGGAAGGTCGCCCAGGAGTTGCTTCTTTGAAAAAATATAGTAGGAGAAGCCGGTTGAAAGCCGTTAAATTGATGAGTGTGTAGACTGTATAGTAAATGTTTTTATACTGTCTATAAAAAAAGGTGGTACCGCGAAATATTCTCCTTTCGTCCTTTTATGGATGGAAGGAGTTTTTTATTTTTAAAACTGGAAAATATGTGAAATGGTACCAAGTAATCTTTCACATGTACATAAAAAATGTAAAAAGAAAACTTAGGAGGAAATCTAATGGAAAACAATGAACAACAAGTTTCATTACCAACAAAATATGATCCAAATGCGATTGAAAAAAACCGCTATTCTTTTTGGCTTGAAGGAAAGTACTTTGAGGCAACTGGTGACGAAAAGAAACAACCTTATACAATTGTGATCCCACCGCCTAACGTAACAGGAAAGCTGCACCTAGGTCATGCTTGGGATACAACATTGCAAGACATTGTAACGCGTATGAAAAGAATGCAAGGCTTTGATGTGTTATGGCTTCCAGGTATGGACCACGCTGGGATTGCTACACAAGCAAAGGTAGAAGCAAAGTTAAAAGAAGAAGGAAAGTCCAGATATGATTTAGGAAGAGAAAAGTTCATTGAAGAAACTTGGAAATGGAAAGAAGAATATGCTGGTCATATTCGTGAGCAATGGGCAAAAGTGGGTCTTGGTCTTGATTATAGTCGTGAGCGATTTACTCTTGATGAAGGACTCTCAAAAGCAGTTCGTGAAGTATTCGTTACACTATATAATAAAGGCTTAATTTATCGTGGAGAATATATTATTAACTGGGATCCACAAACAAAAACAGCATTATCTGATATTGAAGTTATTTATAAAGATGTTCAAGGTGCCTTCTACCATATGCGTTATCCATTAGCAGACGGTTCAGGCTCTATTGAAATCGCAACAACTCGTCCGGAAACAATGCTAGGAGATACAGCTGTTGCTGTTCATCCGGAAGATGAGAGATATAAACATTTAATCGGCAAAAACGTTGTACTACCAATCGTAGGACGTGAAATTCCAATCGTTGGCGATGATTATGTTGATATGGAATTCGGTTCTGGTGCAGTAAAAATTACACCAGCACATGATCCTAATGATTTTGAAATCGGAAATCGTCATAACCTTGAACGTATTTTAGTTATGAATGAAGATGGAACAATGAATGACAAGGCAGGCGCTTATAAAGGCTTAGACCGTTTTGCATGCAGAAAGAAAATTGTAAAAGATCTTCAAGATTCAGGTGTACTTTTCAAAATTGAAGAGCATATGCATTCAGTTGGTCATAGTGAGCGAAGTGGTGCGGTTGTCGAGCCTTACCTTTCTACACAATGGTTTGTTAAAATGCAGCCACTTGCTGATGAAGCAATTAAGCTTCAAGAAGATGATGAGAAGGTAAACTTTGTTCCAGATCGTTTTGAGAAAACGTACTTACGTTGGATGGAAAATATTCGTGATTGGTGTATCTCTCGTCAGCTTTGGTGGGGACATAGAATACCTGCTTGGTACCATAAAGAAACTGGAGAGGTTTATGTAAACCAGGAAGCACCAGCTGATATTGAAAACTGGAATCAAGACAATGATGTGCTTGATACATGGTTCAGCTCAGCGCTATGGCCGTTCTCAACAATGGATTGGCCGGATACCGAGTCAGCTGACTTTAAACGTTACTATCCAACTGATGTACTTGTAACAGGTTATGACATTATCTTCTTCTGGGTATCTCGTATGATTTTCCAAGGCCTTGAATTTACAGGTAAACGTCCATTCAAGGATGTGTTAATCCATGGTCTTGTACGTGATGAGCAGGGACGTAAAATGAGTAAATCACTTGGTAATGGTGTTGATCCGATGGAAGTTATTGATCAATACGGTGCTGATTCATTACGTTTCTTCTTATCAACAGGAAGTTCACCGGGTCAGGATTTACGTTTCAGCTATGAAAAAGTTGAATCTACTTGGAATTTTGCTAATAAAATTTGGAACGCATCACGATTTGCGTTGATGAATATGGATGGCTTAACATATGAAGAAATTGATTTAACTGGTGAAAAATCTGTTGCTGATAAATGGATTTTAACTCGTTTAAATGAAACGATTGAAAATGTAACAAAGCTTGCTGATAAATATGAATTTGGTGAAGTTGGACGTCTTCTATATAATTTCATATGGGATGATTTCTGTGATTGGTATATTGAAATGGCGAAGCTCCCTCTATATGGAGAAGATGAATCAGCGAAGAAAACAACTCGTTCAATTCTTGCTTATGTGCTTGATAACACAATGAGATTGCTGCATCCATTTATGCCATTCATTACAGAAGAAATTTGGCAATCACTTCCTCATAAAGGTGAATCCATTACAGTTGCAGCTTGGCCGACTGTTAATGAACAATTAACAGACCGCGCGGCAGCAACAGAAATGAAGTTATTAGTTGAAGTGATACGTGCTGTTCGTAATATTCGTGCAGAGGTTAACACACCAATGAGCAAGCAAATTCCAATGAGAATAAAAGCAAAAGATCAAGATGTATTAAAACAGCTTGAAAACAACCGTGCTTATATTGAAAGATTCTGTAATACAAGTTCTCTAAGCATCTCAACAGAAGTTGATTCAACAGAAAAATCCATGAGTGCTGTTGTTACAGGTGCTGAAATTATTTTACCAATTGAAGGGTTAATTAATATTGAAGAAGAAATTAAACGCCTTGAAAAAGAACGTGAAAAGCTTGATAAAGAAGTAGAACGCGTTCAAAAGAAATTAGGCAATGAAGGCTTCTTAAAGAAAGCACCTGAGAAAGTCATTGAAGAGGAAAAAGCTAAAGAAAACGATTATAGAGAAAAACGTGATATTGTATTAGCCAGAATTCAAGAACTAAAGGGCTAAGAGATGAACTCGGGTGGTGCTAATTTTAGTTCCCCCGAGTTTTTAAATGGCTTGTTTTAAAGGGAGGATACCAATGTTTAACCGTTACGAGGATGCTGTGGATTGGATACATGGTCGATTAAAATTTGGAGTTAAACCTGGATTAAAAAGGATGGAATGGCTTTTAAAAGAACTGGGTCATCCTGAAATGAACATTCCTACCATTCATGTTGCTGGTACAAATGGTAAGGGATCAACAATTTCTTACATGCTTCACATACTCAAGGAAGCAGATTATAAAGTGGGTACTTTTACATCACCTTATATTGAAACATTTAATGAGCGGATCAGTGTTAATGGAGAGCCAATTTCTGATGTAGACATGTTAAATCTCGTAAATGAGGTAAAGCCATTTGTTGAGAAAATTGAACAAACTGACCTCGGTGGACCAACTGAATTTGAAATTATTACAACGATGATGTTCTTATACTTCGGTAAGTTGAATCAACCAGATATTCTGCTGCTGGAAACAGGCTTAGGAGGCCGACTGGATTCGACCAACATTATCAACCCGCTATTATCCATTATTACGAATGTTGGCTATGATCACATGAATATATTGGGGAATACAATTACTGAAATTGCTTCTGAAAAAGCAGGCATTATTAAACAAAATGTGCCGGTTCTAACAGCGGTAGAAAAAGATGAAGCACTTCAGGTAATAAAGAATAAAGCAAAGCAATTAGACGCAGAAAGTTTAAGTGTTGGTTCAGAAATTCACATTCTTGAACATTCCACCTATGAGCGAGGTGAAATATTTACTGTTGAAACAGAAGGCTATTTTTTTGAAAACCTTAAAATTCAGATGAGGGGACAGCATCAAACAAAAAATGCAGCATTAGCTGTTTCAGCCTTACATTATTTAAGGGAAAGTAACAAGTTAACAATCTCAGATGATCAAATCTATAAGGGTCTTTTAAGAGCAACGTGGAAAGGTAGATTTGAACAGGTTAATAGCAATCCCGTTATCATTGTCGATGGGGCTCATAATCATGAAGGAATTGAGAGTCTAATTGAGACTATAACGAGTCATTACTCGGACAAGAATATTCATATTTTATTTAGTGCACTTAAAGATAAAGAGTATGAGGAGATGATTGACCGCCTTAGTAGTATTGCTGCTACCATGCATTTTACGACTTTTGATTTTCCTAGGGCAGAAGTCGCGGAAAAACTTTACTCTGCTTGTAAACATGAAGAAAAGAGTTATTCTGAATCTTGGAAGGAAATGTTGGATCAATTGCTTCATTTATTCCAGGGAGAAAAGGAAGATATAATTATCGTTACAGGATCATTATATTTTATATCGGAAATAAGGAGCTATTTAATAAAAAAGAATCATAATAAAGGAACATAATGACTACGAAAACTAGTGTAAATATTTAGTGAAAAAAGTTTAGAAATATTCTTTAAATTTAGTATAATATAGGAATAAATACTTATTTTGTAAAGGAGGCTGATTGATGAATAAGAAGGTACAGGCTCTTATTTGGGCTACATGGATCATTTTATCCCCCATTTTACTATGGATTTCTTATCAAATGTCGCCTCCTACCATTAAAGGTCTAGAAATCGATCTTATTTCATTTCTAGTATTAATGTGTTTGGTTGCTTTCTTTCCAATTATAATTAATGATACACCAGTGTTTTATATTCAAGGTGTTTCACTTGTTGTTTTTCTTTATTTTGGATTGTTCGTTGAGATCATTTTCACTCAAATTGCAGTGATTGTCCTGTTAAGTAAGCTTCGATTAAGAAGAAAAGATCTGTATCGAGTGCCTCTTAATTCGTTGCTGTTTTTGTCAATCTCAATAATAGGCGCAATCGTTTACTATTTAGTAGGTGGAACACATGGGAGAAATGGATACAGTGCTCATTTTCTTTCTGCAATCATTGCTTATGAAGCAACTATATTCCTTTCAAATCAGCTGTTACTGAATGCAATTAAATCACTTTTGTTTAAGGAAAAGTTTGATATTCTAACAAAAAGCTTTCTATGGGAATTTGTTACTTCCATCATCGTGTTTCCATTTGCAGTAGCTTTATATTTTCTATATTTTGAAGTCGGGATTTCCTCCATTCTATTTATAGGTATTCCACTATTAACATTATCTATCATTCTGACTCTTTACTACAAAAGCAAGCAAATTAATCATTATTTGCAGCAAGCAAGTGAAATTGGTCACCAGTTAACAGAAAGGCTGCAAAAGAATGAAGTTCTCAATATATTTATTGAAAAGATTACGAAAATGATTCCTGTTGAAGCAGCTTATATTATAGATGTTTATGATCAAGAAAAGCTTAAAATTGTAAGAGAGTTTGAAAGTGGTTTTATTCAGCTAAAGCCAGAAACGAATAAATCAACTAAAAAAGGTATATCTGGATATGTGTACGCTATGAGAGAAAGTGTTCTTTTTCATTCTCGAGCGCAATGGAAAAATATACAGCATTCTCAACTCCCTGAGTCTGTTGAAAGTGTTATAGGAGTACCTGTGAAGAGAAATCAAGATTTGGTTGGAATCGTTATTTTAGCAAGCAACAAAAAGAGGGCATTTGATCGAACTCAGCTAATGTTAATTGACTTACTTTCAACATATCTCGGTGTTGCTATAGAAAATGCTAGAAACTATGAGAAAACAAAAAAACAAAGTGAGCACTGCGCTCTTACTGGATTATATAATTATCGCTTTATAGAAAATGAACTTCAGAAAGAATTTGAATTAATTAGCAGTCAGGAAAATAAATCCCTTTCTATTATTCTAATAGATTTAGATCATTTTAAGTCAGTAAATGATACATACGGGCATCATGCCGGCAATGAGGTTTTAATAGAATTGGCAAATAGAATTGTGGAGGCTGTAGGAGGAAATGGAACAGTTGCTAGGTATGGTGGAGAGGAATTTGTTGTTCTTCTGCCTGGTTATAGCAACAAAGACAGCCTGCAAATAGCTGAAGAGCTAAGACAAAAAATAGCTAATATACCATTTATCATTGAATCCACACTACAAAACTCAAATCATACACAAGCTCTTTTTGTAACAGCAAGCTTTGGTGTGGCGACAGCACCAAATGATGCAGATGATCCATTATCACTAATACGCCATGCAGACCGTGCGATGTATATAGGTGCAAAACGAGCTGGACGTAATAGGGTAGCTGGATATGTTAGCTAGCATTTACTTGTGAAGAAGAGAATATTTCCTGCGCAATAAACGTCTAATATTGTAGTATTTATGTAAAAATTATATGAAGCTATTATATTTGATTCTTTTGTCTGATATAATTGAACTATCTAACTACTATAGATCTTTCGTAGTAGGACATGTCGTGGGAGGTTACATATGTACAAATATTTTTTCGCAGTATTTATGATGGTTCTATTAATCGTTCAATCCATTGTCCCTTTTAATCAAGCGTCAGCTGTTGATGGCCTCTCGATAAATGCGACAGTTGGTGGACAGCAAACTTTGGAAATCGGTAGGGATGGTAAAGTAACAACTACAGTAACGTTTGATTTACTTCCCGGAGGAACGGCTCAAGCAAATGTACGTAAGCCGATGGATGTTGTCATTGTCTTTGATAAATCCGGTTCGATGTCAGAAGAAGTCAGTAAAGGAAAAACAAAACTTCAGTTAGCAAAAGAAGCTGTTCAAAAAGCAGTTGATACGTTTAAAACAAATTCTAAAAATGGTAATGATCGGTATGGGATTGTAGCCTTTGATTCAGATGTGAACTCCACATATACAATCAGTACCCTCCAATCAGATCCAAATAAAATTATAGATAAAATAAAAAATGCTCCTGCTGAGGGTGGGACAAATTACACAGATGCATTAAAGATAGCTGAAAATATCTTAAAAAACTCAACAAATAGAAGTGAACGTGATCAATACATTATTTTTATGACAGACGGAAAACCAACGAATTCATCCAAACAAGTTGCTGTTAATGGCAATTATTTTAGATTAATAGAGCATTCTGACTATTACTATTACTATGGTTATAAAAAATACTATGAAAAGTACTATGATGGGAAATTTGTTTCGATAGGAAATAACACTTATGTCATATCTGATTCAAAAGTAGCTATAAGTGGTACTAAAACGATGTATTATGATTCTAACGGCGATAGAAATACAATGGCAATAGAACATAATAATAACCTTTATTATCATTCACATTACAACCAGTCAGTGCCGAATGCAATCAAACAGCATGGACGAGAACAAGCCCAAAGTATAAACAATAACAAGATAACGCTTTTATCAATAGGTTTTGGAGATCGGGATCAGTTGGATATGAATTATTTAGCCGAATTATCTAGTATGTCTAATGGGAAAGCTGAAAGAGCAACAAGTGATAACCTCGTAAAGATGTTTGAAGATATTTCTACAAATATCTCTGCTGAATATCCATCTCTTTCAAACGGCTTTATACGGTTTAAGCTTCCAAGCGGTGTAACAGTTCAACAAACAGATGCAGTGTCCATCGTTGATGATTCTGTTATTATGAATTTAAAAGATATAAAGTATAATCCAAATCCACCTAATGCTGGTGACCGATCTCTGTATTATGAATTACCTGTAACATTTACAGCAACTGGGGATTATAATTTTTCATTTGATATCCTTTATAATTCAGGAAATGTCACGAAGAAAGGTATTCCTTTTACAGTGAAAGTTAAAGAGCGTAACATTCCATTAGAAAGTATTTCTTTTAATCCAAAGCAGAAAACAATTTATGTAGGTGAAAAATTTAAAGTAGAGGATTATCTCTCATTTGTACCTTTTGATGCGACAAATAAACTGATTGGAAATGTAACAACAGATTATAATGTTCCAATAATTATCGATAGAATTGGACATGAATGGTATATTACAGGCAAAGATATTGGATACACAGATATTAAAGCAATTGCTGATGAAAACTCAAATATCTCTGCGACTATGAGGGTTGTTGTTAAACGTAATACAGATTTTAGCGACGGTGGAGAAACAGGTGAAGATGACCAAGAAGGTGGCTCGGATCCAGGTGATGGTTCTGAGAATGGTGGTGGAAATACCTACGACAAAGAAAATAAATGGTAAGTAAAAAGGCAGATTCTTTTTGAATCTGCCTTTTTACTTAGGGTGAACTGCTTACTTCCCCATTTTCCACAATAACCTGATCATATAATAATTGATATTTATCTACTCTTGGCAATGAATTTAATCTGTCAGGATCTAAGAGAACCGATCTGTCGTGTTCTACGAAAAACCTTGATTCGCTATTTCTCTGTAAAATAACAGGATCTATAACACTTTTTAAATCGTTCGTTGTTTTAGAAAATGAGTTTTGTCTTATTGCATTAACAGTTAGCTTTTTATTTGCGAAAAGACCTCCATTAATTTTAAAAAGTGATGCAACACCATATAGGTCTGCTTCCGAGTCAGTATAGAAGAAAGCATCTAGAGGCTCAATGTCCTTATTGTTCGTGTTAAATTCATTTATTCGGTAAATTGATAAATTTCCTTTGGTTAACAAAAGGAGTTTAGAGCTTTGAGCATTATTTAAACGTTTAATATTTGTATTAGTAATGCTCGTTTTTCCCATTACATAAATAGTAGAGTTAAAATAAATATTGTCATCCTCTTCTACTTCTAGCTTATCGGGCTGGCTATTATCAAATTCATTTCCCTGTATAATTAAATTTCCTGTGACTATGATGTTCCCGGGGATTTCAGTATCTCTTGGAATTTGCAGATCTCCATCAATGATAAACCAGCTATTTTCAAGAAAATGATTACAACTATTTCCTTGTATAATATTTGAGTTGTAAATGTATGCTTGAGCTCTTTGGGCCCCTTGTGGAGAGGTTTCTTCACAATAATCAATTTGCTGAACTAAGCTATCGTTTTTAAGCTCATTGACAGCATTTGTCATAGAATAAGTTGAGGTAAAGTCACTGGCGGTGAATTTACTATTTCCAATAATATCATTAAATATTTGTGCCAATGTGCTTTCGAAATTTACACTAATAAAATCAGCTGTATCTTTTATAATAGTTGGCTTTGGCTCATCAAAGTGATCATTAATATTTTTAATAATAGATGGTGAGTCAGTTAGATTATTTATTTCTTCTCGATAGAATATGTTTCCTCCAGTCTGATCATTGTTAGGTAGTATTCGGGGTAACAAGGTCTCATTACTTCTCCGTAAGGAATCATCAGTGTCAGTGAACCATGCAAGATCGTCGGTAAAGATAAAACCGCTGTGTAAGTCTCCAACAATTTCAGTAGCTCCATTTAGGTATAATTTACCTTCAGGTCCTGAACCAATTGCGTATTTTAAGAAGCTAGGAGTTGGTGCCAAGTAGACGATTCGAGATACTTTTTTTATGATTTTTGCACGACCATCGGTATTTTCGTTAGTATAAGAGAAGCGAAAGATCCGGGTTAGGTGTTTTGATTTATTAATTGCACCAAATTCACCGTTGTCTGTAATATCTTCAATTTCAAGATTTTCCGAAAATTTATTTGTTAGATCTGTTCTTATTTCCAATAACAGTTCATTATCCAATTTACCACTTAATAAATTAGGCTCAGATAAATTTATATTACTTGAAACCTTTTGACTAAATACGGCAATGGCCTCATTTAGAGTTCGTGTTGCTTCAGCAGTTAACTCTATATCATCGATACGGACTCCAGTTCTCTGGTTACTATTAATAGATGCTGCAACGATCGTTAGCCCCAGCACCGTAAAGATTAAGGAGACGAGAAGGACGGTAAGAAGAGCTTGTCCTTTTTCATTATTCAATTTGTACACCTCCAGCGGTTAAAAACCGAATTTACTTTCAAGTTTAATAGGATCGACAGAGATGAGTTTGTCCTTTGTGAAACTTTTGTCTTGAAGATGAAGAAAAATTTGGATAAGGCCTTTTTCACATGTGTTAGGTTCGTTATCTTCATCAATACAATCAATAATCTCTAGTCGTGATCGTTCATTTTGATCGATTTCATCCCCAAGTAGCAGTTCATATTTTTTATTTAAAAGATTGCTTGTAGAAAGAACGGTTTCATCAGTACGTACTGTTAATTTTAGCTCGTTCTCCACTAGTGCAATTTCAATTATGTGTGTTGCATCAAGCTCTGTTGGCTCAATAACAGAAGGAAATTGCTCATTTGCTTTTAATTTTTTATCATGACTAATGGTTATACAGTTTTCAATACCATCACAAGGTTTGACCGAGTCGATTGGTGTTTCATACAATTCTTTAAGTATAGAAGCGACAATATGATCTGCTTCATCTTTTAACTGCATTTCGACTCCTACTTTTTCGTAAGTTTTGATTCCCATAATAAAAACATTATAAACAACAACCAAAATAATTGAAGAAATTAAGATGGTGGCCATTACTTCTAATAGGGACACACCTCTTTCTTCTTTAATGGCTTTAACGAAGTTTTTCATTTGTGATAAACCCCTCTAAGCTTGATTCGTTTCCTTCATCCCACTCAACTAAAATTTTCATTGGAATTAATGAAGTTTGAAGTGTGGAATCAGTATGTTTTTTTAGTTCTACACTTACATTCAATTGGCGATTATTTAAATTAGGACTAAAAGTAATGTAACATCTTTCTCGTTTCTTTTTTATTTCATCGCTATCACCATTAAACCATATAGGACAAACTTCATTAGTAATCATAACAGTTGACCCTTCTCCTTCATCTGTTAAAGCATCTACATAGTCTTTTTTTATCGTGTTAAAGCTTTGTTGTTCCATAAAATTCAACATATTTCTAGCAGCGTATACTCCTAAAGTATCGTTTTCGCTTTTTTGTGTGTATGTCATGGCCTGTGAAAAAAGTGCTAGCATACCTAAAGTTAAAATACTAAAAATAACTATAGACAATAATACTTCAATTAATGTAAAACCTTTGTTATAGGTGAAAAGTTTTACCAATTTGAATTTCATTCCAATCCCTTCTTTCAAATAGGTCGACTTTATTATACAATAAGTTATAGTCGATTTTTGTCTTTTTTTAGTTAAATACATGGATAAATGATAGAAATATAGGAAAAATTACTTAATCACTAAATGGGGTGATATTTTGAAGGTATATTTAATGTTAGTAATTGGTTTTATCCTTTTGATGCCAATTCTGTTTTTTATTCCGTTCGGGTTACATAAAACCGGTAAGATGGTATTAGCAGGTGTAGCTTTACTATGTGCTGCGCTTTTTTCCTTCACCATTCAATTAATGCCCATATGGCAAGCAGCCCCAGCTATCTTAGTTCTTCTAGTAGCAGTAGGGTATTTATTGAATAAAAGGGAGGCTCTTTTTCAATTGGAACATGGAGAAAACACAGATGAATTTAGTCAGGATGAGTCATTTGTTTCAAAAGAAGAAAAATTACAACATGAGGAAGAAAACGAAAAACTTCAAGAAGAAAATGTTGAATCTCCATCTAATATCATCATCGAAGAGGAGATAGAAGTTTCACCTTCTAATATTGAAATAGAACCAAATGATGTAATTGTGGAATTCGAATCGGAAACATCAGAGAATGAGAATGAACAAGATTTTCTTGAGGAATTTTTTGATCAATTAGATGCAAGTCAAAACGATGAACAACCTGAATCTAAGACACTAGAAGAAGTTGCTATTTCTAAAGAAAATGATGAGCAGGAAGCATCTTCTAAAGATAAGGTGGAAACTGATTTAGGGGATGACTTTTTACTTGAGCTTTTTGAGGGTCGAGATGTGGTCGACCTAGATAATAATGAAGTCGATAAAATCAGTGGAATTCAAAATGACAACAAAGAAACGGAAGATGAGCTGGAAGACTCAGAGCCATACTCCGAAATGAACGAATTGTTTGAAACGTTAATGAATGATGAGGAGAGAGTATCGGCTTCAGAAATGAAAGAAGACGAAGAGAGGCTTTATACTGAGGATCAGGAAATGATTGAAGACACCGAAGGATCCGCAAAAGAAGAATCTGTTGCGCAGCATAATCTTGAAGAAGAAAATGAGATAGCTGACACCTTTGAACAAGATCATCTGCTCGAAGAAGAAACTGATGATCAGCAACTTCCTACTGAAGTAGAAGAACCAAAGAACCAAAATCAGTTATCAAATAACGTTCTAAATATGCTGCTAGAACAACTTCATTACTATAAGAACAACCTTTCTAATCTTGAATATGAAGCGGTTCTTCAAAAAGCTGTTTCTGAGGCATCAACTGAAAAAGATTATTACTTATTTGCCAAAGAGCTTTTACAGCATTATTTCGAAAAAAATAAAGAAAATGATTATCATGTATTACTTGAAGATATGAAGCGAAAATTAAACCAATACCCTGTTCTACTTGAACAGTTAACCTGGATAAGTTCTTTAAATAAATAGCAAAAATAGAGAATAGGTGTGTGACACAGATGAAAAAAAGTAGTGAAATCGTAGGTTTACCAATTATTAGTATTACAGCTGGGGTAGAGCTCGGCAATGTAAAATCACTTGTTGTGAATCCTGAAAAAGGGACGGTTGATTTTTTAACTGTTGAACATGATGACTGGCAGGTTAGTGTTAAGGCTATTCCGTTTAGTAAAGTAATTGGAATTGGTGAATTTGCGGTTACAATCGATTCAGATAATGCCATTATTGACCTTAATGAAATACCAATCGCTAATCAGCTTGTTAATAAGCGAATTAAAATTACCGATACTCGTGTTATTACTCGAAAAGGTCAATTACTCGGAGAAGCCAAAGAGTATTACGTTAATGAAGAAACTGGTGTTATTATCGGCCTTCACTTGTTTGTGAATAATAAAGATGTTTATGTAAAGTCTGAAAATGTTTTAACGTTCGGAAAAGATATATTAGTTGTAAGTGAAGATGCTGCCGCAGCATTACTGGAGTCTGCAAAACACCTTGTTGAAGAGGAAGTTTCAACAGAAAACCAAAATAATACGGTAGAAGAATTATTAGAAGATCTATCTCCAGTACAAAAGGACGATCAATTTGAGGATCTGGATAATGAACAAATTGATGTGATTAAGGAAAAACAAATTCAGTTATTAGAAGGAAAAAGAGTCATTAAAGATATTTATGGATCGAATCAAGAGTTACTTATTGAAAGTGGTACAGTATTGTCAATTGATGATATTAAAAAGGCCCAAAATGATGGCCCAAGTACATTCGTTGAACTGTCTATGAATACTGAAATGTAAAAAAGGAGCAACCAATTTTGAACTTAAACAGAGGGTTGAAAATATATTTAGTATTACTTATTTCCACTGTTTATTTAGTTAGTTTTTCACAAATGGGTGTGAAGGCTTATGATGCGTTTCTAACAAAAGGAACATTTGAGCCAGGAACTTTAATTGGCTCCGTTAATATTGAGAATATGACAAAAGAGCAGGCTATAAATGAGCTAGAACAGCAAGTAACGGCATGGTTTCAAGGTGAGTATTTACAGCTCTCAATTAATGAAGAAATTACAGTGATTGGACAGGACTTTTTTAACTTTGATTTTCCAGCAACTGTTGATTCCATTACAAGTGAAACAAGTAATGAGTTGATTGTATCTGTTAATCAAACTGTCTATGAAGAACAGCTAAAAACTTTTCTTAATAAGCGCTACGAAACAATTGATCATGAACAACTTCAAGCAGTCATGGTAGATGCTGTGAAGAAAATGGCAACAGAAAATCAGTTTTTCTCGATTGGGGCATATGTGAAAAGTGATCTAAATACGGTAGCAGCTGAAAATTTTGTTTCATCATCATTTGATCAGGCTATGGTTCAAAAGGTGGTTGACTCAATTGGAACAATCATCATACCGGCTCAATCGCAAGTCTCATTTCTTGAGGTAATAAAAGATTCGGAAAATCTTCCGCAGGATGGACTAAATGTTGTGGCATCTGCACTTTATAAAACATTCCTCTCAACTAATTTTGTTATAGTTGAACGACATACAGGTATTCAGTTGCCAGAAACGATTGAACTCGGGTATGAGGCAAATATTATAAAAGATAAGTCTGATTTAAAATGGTATAACCCAAATTCAACAGAATATACGATTTCATTAGAGCTAACAAATGCTGGACTATTTGCAAGAGTAAATGGGGCACCATTTTTAAATAGCTATAAAGTGAACTTAGTGGAAAAAACATCATATCCTCCAAAATCTATTATTCGATATACTAGTTTTCTAGAAGAAGGCCAAGAGAAGGTTGTTCAGAAAGGAAAAGATGGTTTATCAGTTAAAATCACTCGTGAAGTGTTTGATCTAGAAGGAGTCTTTATTAAATCGGAAGAAATTGCTGAAGATTTTTATCCTCCTACTCATAAAATAATTGAAACCGGATTAATTAATAGATTACTAAATAATGAATCTTCAAACGAAGTATTCACTGAAGAGAAAGAAAGCACTGAGCAGGAGACAACAGAAAATGATAACAGTGAAAATAAGGAATCAGTAAAAGAAGACAGTAATACAACGGATAATGAAGAGAAGTCTAACAGCGAAGGCATTTGGGAAACTCCAGCTAAAAATGCGATTGAAAAATAACCTGAATTAAAGAAGGGATTATGGATGAACGATACTAGAAAAAGATTGGGAGACTTATTACTAGATTCAGGACTTATAACAGAAGAACAACTACAATCGGCTCTAGCAGAAAAACAAAAGGGGCAGCGATTAGGGGATGCCTTGCTTGAAAGAGGATTTATTACAGAGCAGCAATTAATTGAGGTTCTAGAATTTCAGTTAGGAATTCCGCATGTAAGCTTGTATCGTTTTCCGTTTGATCAAAAATTAGTTAAGCTTGTATCAAAAGAAATGGCTAAGCGAAATTTATTAATTCCAATCAAAGTTGAGGGAGATAAGCTTTTTGTTGCGATGGCAGATCCGATGGATTTCTATGCGATTGATGATCTTCGTCTAGCAACAGGATTTCAAATTGAAACAGCTATTGCCTCAAAAGATGATATTTTAAGAGCAATCAATAAGTACTATGAAATCGATGACAGCATGTCAGATATTATGAACCAATTAACCGTTCAAGATGAGGTTCAGGAAGAAAAAATCACAAGTGATGATTCACCTGTTGTTAGACTTGTTAATCAAATTCTTCAAAATGCTGTTCAACAAAAAGCCAGTGATATTCATATTGACCCTCAGGAAACAAAAGTGTTAATTCGCTTTCGTGTTGACGGTGTTCTAAAAAATGAACGAACATTTCCAAAGCATATGCAAAGCGTTTTAGTTGCCCGTCTGAAAATCATGGCAAATTTAGATATTACCGAGCACCGTGTTCCACAGGATGGTCGAATTAAAATGCATATCGAATTTCACCCAATTGATCTTCGGGTTTCAACACTTCCGACGATTTACGGTGAAAAGATTGTTATGCGTATTTTAGATTTGGGCAGTACCTTAAATGACTTAAACAAGCTCGGTTTTAATAGCTTAAATTTAAAAAGATTCAAAACATTAATAGAAAATCCTACAGGGATTATGTTAATTACAGGTCCAACAGGTTCAGGGAAATCTTCCACTTTGTATGCAGCGTTAAATCACTTAAATTCAGAGGAAGTAAATATTATTACGATTGAAGATCCAGTTGAGTATCAGCTTGAAGGAATTAATCAAATTCAAGTCAATGCAAATGTTGGAATGACATTTGCAAAGGGATTGCGATCCATTCTTCGTCAAGATCCTAATATTATTATGGTCGGGGAAATTCGTGACCGTGAAACAGCTGATGTTGCAGTACGTGCATCGTTAACAGGACATTTAGTGTTAAGCACGCTTCATACTAATGATTCATTAGGTACCATTACACGCTTGGTTGATATGGGAGTAGAACCATTTTTAGTTGCATCTTCTTTAACTGGTGTTGTGGCTCAACGACTTGTTCGTAAAGTATGCCGTGATTGTGCTTCAGAACAAGCTCCTACACAACGAGAAATTGAGATTTTTGCTAAAAGAGGTTTATCTATTGATAAAGTTGTAAGAGGCAGAGGCTGTGGAACTTGTAATATGACAGGCTATAAAGGAAGATTAGCCATCCACGAGCTTCTTATGTTGAGTGATGAAATGAAGCGAGTGATCATGAATAATGAACCATTTTCAAAGCTCCGTGATCTTGCGATAAAAAATAAAACAATCTTTTTAATTGATGATGGTCTGCTTAAGGTAAAGCAAGGTTTAACAACAACAGAAGAAATATTACGTGTAACTGTAGCGGAGTAGGTGAAAACATTGAAAGCAAAAATTGACTCTATATTAAAGCTTGCTTTTGAAAAGCAAGCTTCAGACATTCATTTGTCAGTTGGCGTACCTCCCGTTATGAGAATGAACGGCGAGTTAGTTCGAATTGGCGAAAACATGTTAATGCCTGCTGATACAGAAGAAATGGCAAAGGCGATGATTTCTTCAGCAAAATGGTCATTGTTTGAAGAAAAAGGAGAGCTTGATTTTTCTTACGGAATTCCAGGTGTATCTCGCTTTCGTGTTAATGCGTTTCGCCAGCGTTCTTGTATTTCCTTAGCTGTACGAATTGTCCCAAGGAATATTCCATCAATAGACGATTTGCAGTTGCCATCGATTTTAAAATCAATTGTGGAAAAGCCTCATGGACTGATCTTAGTAACTGGACCAACCGGCAGTGGAAAATCAACAACACTTGCTTCGATGATTTCCTTTATGAATCAAAATATGAAGCGCCATGTTATTACACTTGAGGATCCGATTGAATATTTGCATAAACATCAAAAATGTATTGTTGATCAACGTGAAGTTGGTTTTGATACAGGTAGTTTTGCATCAGGTTTAAAAGCAGCACTAAGACAAGATCCAGATGTGATTTTAGTTGGAGAGCTTCGTGACTTAGAAACAATTCACACAGCAATAACGGCAGCAGAAACAGGACATCTTGTTCTTGGTACACTTCACACCTCGTCTGCTGCATCAACAGTTGATCGGATTATTGATGTGTTTCCGGCTAATCAGCAGCCACAAATTCGACTTCAGCTAGCATCGGTGTTAGTTGGGGTTATTTCACAAAGACTTTTCCCGACTGTTGATAAATCAGGGCGCCGTGCTGTTACAGAAATCCTATTGAATAATTCGGCAGTTGCCAGCTTAATACGTAATGAAAAAACATACCAAATTCCGAGCGTGATTCAAACAAGCCGGGCACAAGGAATGAGAACCTTTGAAAGCTCTCTTTCAGAGTTTGTAAAAGCAGGCATTATTTCTTCTGAAGCAGCATTACCATACAAACAAGGGACGACAGACTAATGGCAAAGTTTAAATATGAAGGTCGTGATCGTTCAGGTAAAAAGTCAGGGAAAGTTACTGCCAATTCAAAGCGTGAGGCTGTTCTGAAACTGAGTGAACTAGGAATACGAATTATAAATATTGAAGAAATACCAGAAACACTGCTAACAAAGGATATAGCGATAGGTAATCCTGTTAAGCTTCAGGAATTTGTTATATATCTAAGGCAATTCTCAACATTGTTACGAGCAGGTGTGACAATAGTAGATGCAACAAATATCCTAGCGAAGCAAACTAGTAGTAAGCCGTTACGAAAAGCTTTAGAGCAAATGGAAGATGATTTAAAATCAGGACAAGCATTATCTGTTGCTGCTGCAAAGCATAAACGGATCTTTTCTTCGATGTTTGTGAATATGATTAAAGCTGGTGAAGCAAGCGGAAGCATGGAGGAAACGCTGGACAGGCTTGCTATTCAATATGAAAAACAGCATCGAACAAAGCAAAAGATTCAATCTGCTTTGGCCTATCCAATGGCGGTTGCAATTGTTGCTGTTGTTGTTGTAATCTTTTTGCTAGTTTCTGTTGTTCCTACCTTCGTTTCTATGTTTGAAGGCTTTGGAGCACAGTTACCAGCTATCACACTATTTGTCTTAAACTCTAGTATTTTTATGCAAGAGTATTGGTATATTGTTATATTGTTTTTTGCTGCTGTTTTTTCAACCTTTTTTGCGTTACGTAAAAATAAGCAAACAAAGTATTATTTAGATGTTGTTGCCCTTCGTATGCCGATCTTTGGAAGCATGATTCAAAAGGCTGTATTAGCAAGAATGACAAGAACACTCAGTTCGTTATTTTCAAGCTCTGTGCCGATTCTACAGTCTTTATTAATTGTTGAGAAAATTGTTGAAAACGAAGTTGTAGCAAAGGTTATTGCAAATTCTCGTGTTTCCTTGGAAAATGGTTTGTCATTAACTGAACCGATGAAAAAGCATTGGGCATTTCCGCCACTTGTTACTCAAATGATCGCCATTGGAGAAGAAACTGGTTCACTAGATGAAATGCTTGGTAAAGTAGCGGACTTTTATGAAGAAGAAGTAGAAAACAGTACAGACCGACTAAAGTCACTAATTGAGCCATTAATGATCGTTCTATTAGCAGGAATAGTTGGTACGATTGTCATAGCTATTATTGTTCCAATGTTTGACATATTTAACCATGTGCAGATGTAAATTTACAATATTTTTATATTCACTACCTAAACTATTGATGTATAATTAACATAGATTTAGGGAATTAGAACTAAGCTTTTAGGAGGAAAAGAAATGTTGAAAAAACTTATGAAAAATGAGCGTGGATTGACGTTAATTGAGCTTTTAGCGGTAGTTGTAATCTTAGGGATTATTGCTGCGATTGCGATTCCGGCGATTGGTGGGATGATTGCGAATTCTAAGGCTGATGCACATATTGCTAATGCTAAACAAATTGCTAATGCTGCAAGATTATATACAACTACTGGAGATAAAATTGGGACTGACGGAGTAACATTAGGGGCTCTTATTACTGCAGGTCATCTAGAGTCAATTAAAGATCCGAATGGTGACTCTACAAATCCGAATTACAGTGAAACAGGAACAAAAGTAACAGTTGATAATACAGCTAAACCTACTAAATTTTATGTAACATTAGTAGGCGATAATGACACCACAACTTATATAACCCATACTGCTACACAAAAGACTGATGCTAAAGATCTGCAGAGGTCTAATGTTACAAATTATAAGTAAGTAATTAAGAGCTATTGAGAGTTATTGAGGCTAAATATAGATAGTCCCAGATAAGGACTATCTATATTTATTTATATATAAAAGGAGTTACCTTTCATGGAAAATATCATCCTACACACCTACATCTTCATACTAGGCGCAATACTAGGCTCCTTTTTCAACGTAGTCGGACTACGTGTCCCAATAAAGAAATCCATCGCATACCCAAGCTCAGCATGCCCAGTATGTGATAAAAAACTATCACCAATTGAACTTATTCCAATATTGTCATACGTACTGCAAATGGGTAAATGCAAAAACTGCCAAACGTCTATTTCACCATTTTATCCATCTATGGAACTACTAACAGCGATTCTTTTTACGATTTCACCGCTTTTGGTGGGATGGTCAAAAGAATTGATTATAGCATGGTCACTTATTTCACTTTGCATGATTGTTACCGTATCAGATTTGAAATATATGATTATTCCTGATAAGGTGAATTTGTTTTTTCTTGTTTTATTTTTTATTGAGAGAATGTTCATACGTACTGAACCATGGTGGGATCCAATTGCGGGTCTAATTGTTGGGACTCTTGTGCCTCTCGTTATTATTTTGGTCAGTCGAGGTGGTATGGGTGGCGGAGATATGAAGCTTTTAGCTGTTTTTGGTGTTGTGCTTGGCTGGAAACTTGTGCTCCTAACCTTTTTTATCGCCACATTAGTTGGTACCATAGTAGGAGTAGTTGGGATGCTGACAGGTAGTGTGAAAAAGGGCAAACCTTTCCCTTTTGGTCCATTTCTAGTTATCGGTGCTTTGGTGGCATATTTCTTTGGTTCTGAACTTATCTCGCTATACATGACTACATTCTTTTCTTACTTATATTAAGAAGGGGTTTTTATAATGGCTCTTCCTTTATTTAGACAAACTAAACATTCTATTAACTTATATATATCAAATTATTCCATTCAACTGCTTGAGCTTAAAAGCACAGATCCACTTGTTGTGAACCATTTTGTTGAAACGTATTTACCTGAAGGAATTGTCGTTGACGGGCAGATTAAGGATGCAGATAAGCTTGCGATGATTTTGGATCAGTGTATGAGTGACTGGGGAATAAAACGTAAACAGGTACGATTTATTACTCCAGATGCATTCGTCAGTGTTCGGAAAGTGAAGGTACCAGCAGATTTAAAAGATGATGAAATAAAAGGCTATCTTTATTTAGAGCTTGGAAACAATATTCATCTTCCTTTTGAAGAGCCTGTATTTGACTTTGTGCCTCTGCAAGAAACAGAGACTGAAAAGGAAATTCTTCTCTTTGCAGCACCAGAGGCTATGATTAAGCAATACACAGAACTGCTTGATGATTTGAAGCTAGAAGCAATTGCTGCAGATTTATCGGCACTTTCTAATTACAGATTGCTTTATAACAAACAGCATGTGAAAAGTAAAGATAACACATTGCTAGTGGAAGTAAAGCTTGACTCGGTAAACTTTAGTATTTTTGAAGATTGTAAGCCAATTTTTACACGTCATTTGCCGTTAGAGGGAATGTTGAAAAAATGGTCGTACAAACTTGAGCCGGAAACGCAATTATACTATCAATATGAATGTAAAGAACCTGAAGAGCTTTCTCTTCAATTTCGGGATGTAGTGAAAGAAATTGAAAAAATCATCAATTTCTATCGTTTTAGTCTTCATCAAGGAGATCACCAAATTACACATATTGAATTATTAGGTGATAACCCGTATATACATGAATTACAGAAGGACTTAAAAGAACTGGGAACATCCATTACTATTTCTCTTTTCAAAGATCGTGTATACACACATAAAAACATAGCTGTTCCCGCTAAGTTTCATACTGTGCTTGGATTAGCATTAAAAGAGGTGTAAAACATCATGTTAGCGGAAATTAATTTACTCCCACAAAAACAGCAACGAAATTACACCAATCTCCTTGTTATCTTAATTGTGGCCATCATGATACTCTGTGCAACGCTGACTATTTTTTCATTACTGAACAAGAAAAATGAACAAATAGCTCAATTAGAACAAGAATATGATACAGCTCAGCAGCAGACAACTGTACTGCAGCAGCAAGCAAGTCAAAGTACTGATTCCGATGCCGTATCAGATTTGGAAAAAGCCATTCAATGGTCTGAAGAATATCCAGTAGATTTTGTTCCTTTATTAAATGAATTAACAAAACAGCTACCTGAAAAAGGGTATTTCTATCAAATGGATTACTTGGATAGCTCTTCACTGGAATTGATTGTACAGTTTGAGTCATCTAGTGAAACAGCCTATTATTTAAAAAGACTTAAAGAATCTGACTTATTAAAAGAAGTGAAATTACTAACAGTAGAAACGGTACCAATTGATGTAGCAGAAGAAGATTCTGTTCCGCGATATCTCGCTGGGTATAAACTGCTTACTGACAGAGCTGCCCTAAAGGCTTTTAAAGAGGAGGACAGTGAAGAATGATTGAATGGAGAAAAAAACATACAATAATCATCGTCCTTACACTTGTTCTATCTTCTCTTGTTGTTTATTTTTCTTATTTACTTTTAATAAAACCAAAAGCTCAACAAATAGACAGCCTGCAAAGTCAAATTGAAACGGAGAATACACTTATTCAAACTTTGCAAAAGTCTAGTTCTGGATCAAATATTAATGAAGCGATGCTTTCTGCAGTTGAATTACAAAAAATTCTGCCTGTTAGTCCGTTTGAAGAGCAATTTCTTCTAGACTTAGAAAAGGCGGAGACCATTTCGAACAGCATGATTACGTCGTTAACCTTTCAAGAAGGAGAGCAGGTCACTGCTGAAGAAGATGGGGATGAGCTTGTTGAAGCATATGACGAGAAACTAGATCCTGATGCAGAGAATGAGGGTAATGAAGAAGCCTCTGAAGAAGTAGAAACAGAGCCAATGCCGCAAGGATTAGAAAAGTTAACGGTTGAGTTAACCGTAACATCTCCAAGCTATTATGAATTAGAGGATTTTATCCGAATTTTGGAAAACTCTAAAAGAATTACACAAATTGAATCTGTATCAGTAGAAGGAAATCCTGAATTCGTTCATCTGCTTGAAGATAGTGAAGAAACTGATTATGAATACAATGTTGTTGTTTCGACGTTTTATTTACCTAGTTTGGAAGAGTTACGAGAACAGCTACCACCAATTTTTACGCCTGAGCCAAGTGACAAACAAAATCCTTTTACAAATGCGATTGAAGAAGAAGACGAAGATCGATCATAGCATTTTAAAAAAAATGACGAAAAAAATTAAGGATGAGACGACAAATGTCTTGTTCTTTTTTTTTATCCTTCTGTTAGCATTAGATCATTATGAGTGGTCGTGTTTTCAAAGAAGGGTGGTAGGCATATGGACAAGCAGACCTCAGACACAGTAAAAATCAAAATAAATGGTAAAGATCGTCCTGTGTCAGATAAAGAATCAAAAAACGAAGAATATCAAATATCGTCATGGGAAGAGAAGCTACAAGCTGAAAAAGAAATGGCTTCTGCTAAAAAAGAAGAAGAAGATTTTCCTTGGCTTTTGCCTGATGAAGATGACAGTATTTTTGAAGATGACCCTAAGGTAGTAACTCCTAAGAAAAAGAAAATTTTATCAAATTCAACAGTTGCACCTTTTGTTTATTCGAAAAAAGCAAAAAGCAAAAGTAATTTTGTCACATTTCCTTTAAAACAAATGTTCACAGTGATTCTTATGGCTATTTTTCTAGGAGTTGGATTTGGTTATATTGCATTAAACTTTTTATCTAATAAAGATATGCCAGAAGCGTCTGTTCCTACGGTTGTCACAAATGACACACCTGATGCAGCTTCAACCGAGGGTGGTAATACAGAGGAGCCAGCAGCAGCTTCAACCTCTACAGCTACTCTTCAGCTTTACGTTGTACAAGGTGGGATCTTTTCAACGAAAGAGGGAGCAGATACAGTTTCGTCTACTATAAAAAATAAAGGGTTGGCTTCTACAGTGATTGAGGCAGATGGATCTTTCACTGTTTTAGCTGGTATTGGGAAAGAGAAAGCCGAAACAGAAGCCTTAAACAATCTATATAAACAGAACTCGTTTAATGATTTTTGGGGAGGAAAGCAGTTATCCCTTTCTATTGCAACTACAAAGACCCCTGATCAATGGGTAAGCTCAATTGTTACTTTATCTTCACTAGCTTCTCAAGCAACAAACGGGCAAAGTGTGAATCAAGATGAAGTATCAGCTGTTGAGTCACAATTAAAAGAGATTGAAACTGCGAACGACACAGAAAAGTCTTTACTTAGCAAGCTCTCAGAAGCTGCTGCAAATGTTAAAGCTAATAAAGGCTGGGAGGCTCAGCAAGAGATTTTAGAGGTTGTTGCAAGCTTACAATCGTAGAATAAGAGACTGATAAAAGATATTTTTACTCTTTTATCAGTCTTTTTTTTATACAACTTGTTATTTGAGCAATCACTAAAATTCGACACTTTAAAATTTAATATTACAAAATTGTCCTAAAAAAAATCCTTTGGTAAGATATAGAAGTATCTTCTAATCTGAAACGAAGAAAGGATGTTTTGACATGAAAAAAAACCTCATTTTAGCTTCAGCTTCTCCCCGTAGAAAAGAACTTCTAGAGCTTCTCCAACTTCCTTTTGAAGTGATTGCCAGTGAGGTGGAGGAGGTTGTTGACGAGAAGCTCAGTCCTGCCGAAATGGTTCAATCATTGGCTGAGCAAAAAGCCAAAAGTGTAGCCGAAAATGTTTCAAATGCTTTTGTTATTGGATCAGACACGCTTGTTGTTTATGAAGGAAAAATGCTAGGTAAGCCTAAGGACTTCTCTGAAGCCGTGCAAATGCTTAAAATGCTTTCAGGAAAAACACATGAGGTGTATACCGGAGTATGTCTTATAAACAACGATGATGTGCGTTGTTTTTCTGAAAAAACGAGCGTAACGATTTATTCTTTAACAGATAAGGAAATTGATGAATATGTTCAAACAGGTGAGCCAATGGACAAAGCAGGTGCATACGGAATTCAAGGGTATGGATCATTGCTTGTAAAGGAAATACATGGTGATTATTATTCAGTAGTTGGTCTGCCGATCGCTAGAACAAAAAGAGAGCTTGTTGCAGCGGGGTTCACATGGTAAGAGGAAAATTGTAAATCATTTTGTGGCATAAAAAGGTAACAAAGGAAACATTCTATTACACATAGAGAAAAGAATGAACAGAGCAGAAAGGGAAATGAAGGAGGATAAATGGAAACATCAACTTTTAAAATCCGGGATTTCCCTCAAGATGAACGACCGAGAGAACGCTTGTTAAACGAAGGTCCAGATAAACTTTCTAATCAGGAACTATTAGCCATTTTGTTACGAACAGGCACAAAGAAAGAATCTGTACTAGATTTGTCACAAAAACTGTTAAAGCATTTTGAAGGCTTAAGAATGTTAAAAGACGCATCTGTTGAGGAGATCACGACAATTTCAGGGATTGGAACGGCTAAGGCCGTCCAAATATTAGCTGCTCTTGAACTTGGTCGCAGATTCAACCGTTTAACTTATGAAGATCGTTATGTTATACGCTCTCCGCAAGATGGTGCAAATTATGTGATGGAAGAAATGCGCTTTTTAAGTCAAGAACACTTTGTTTGTCTATACTTGAATACAAAAAATCAAGTGCTTCATAAACAAACCGTGTTTATCGGCAGTCTTAACGCATCGATTGTACATCCGAGGGAGGTTGTGCGCCCATAAGG
>NZ_NUMC01000024.1:0-426 GCF_002577655.1 Bacillus sp. AFS040349
TTCCAGTATGAAACCTCAAAAACTTCTGAAAATGAATATGTTTCAATTAAAAGAAAATATTCATGTTTTGAATGTGCCGGCTGCCCTTTCCAAAAAACTTGTGCCAAAGGAAAAGAACAAAAAACAATTACAATATCTCTAGAAAATCAAAGACAACGAAAAGAGATTCGTGAACGTCTTCAGAGTGAAGAAGGAAGAAAATTATATAGTCAACGAAAATGTGATGTGGAAAGTGTATTTGGACAAATAAAACATAATCAGCAGTTCAGACGCTTTTCGATGCGTGGCCTCCAAAAAAATACAATTGAATGGGGGCTTCTTTGCGTTGCGCATAACTGTAAAAAAATGCAGAAAGCAATAAAAAGAAATAAAGTAAAAGAGGAAATTGGATGCCAATAAGGGGGAGGAATACCCCTTTTTCATTAA